>JARBAU010000293.1 GCA_029237525.1 Nitrososphaerales archaeon
CACGTATTGAAAAGTGTTATTATTCGTCGTAAGATATTGAGAATAGAAAGTGGCGCGAAATGTAGTTACTGACACGTAATTATTTAATCGCGTATTAAAACTAGTTAAATAAAGAAATTTTGACCGTGAAGTATGGAGGAATTTAATAAAATAATATCACATACCAAATTCTTCTACGATGAAGAGGTTAATCCTCTAATTCTAATTTGTTATTGTAAAATAATAGAAATCCATAGAGATTTACATATAGTTTAATATCCCAGGAGATGTTTTAATATTGGATATTAATGATTTTCGCATGAAAATATCCATATACATGTTGAAGTGCATATACTATGTACTACAAACGAATGTATGTTAATATTATTTATATGCTTGAAAAATTCTTATTGTTATAGATTTTATCTGACCAGGAAACTAAAAACACAAGATCAGTATCACCGAGATGCCTTCAAACGACTGATAGTGTCAATCGCTATCGTTATAGTAATTGCGAACTCCATAATAATAGTGTCGGATCCATTTCATGATCCATCAGCTGCACTTTGGATACTAAATATATCTGCTGCAGTAGCATCAAGCTTAGGCGCTGTTGCGATATTTAGATTTGGAATTCATGATCTACATGGCAAATCTATCTTGTGCTTAACGATAGGACTCTTCTTCTGGTTAGCTGCGGATCTTACGCTATTGTACTCGCATTATTCTCATGGGGAGGAAGTAAGAATTGTTTCACCAGTAGATTGGCTCTGGCTTACAGGTTACATATTCCTAGCTCTACATTTGTTTTTTGTAATTCAATCACTGAAAAATGAAGGAAGATTTTTCAGATATTCTAATGGGACTCAAACAAGAATCGTTATTATCCTTATGATAGTAATTGTTACTACGTTTTCTCTGTTTAATATCATTGCTTTTTTATCGTCAGAAACCTCTACTGATAATAAAGAACTAGCAACGTTTCAGGCGATAATTGTAACTATTGCTTATCCAATTTTGGACTTGGTATTGATCCTTCCCTCATTTTTAATACTTGTAACAGTAAGAAAACAAATACGTCATTATGTCCCGTGGCTACTTTCTTCGATATCCTTATTGCTAAGCGCAGTTGCCGATGACGGCTACGTAATAGACTTTGTGAATGGCCATTTCAAACATTTGGTATTCTGGGATTTGTTTTACGTAACTGACTTTATTATTATGGCTGGAGCCTTGTTTTGGTATAATAAATATTATTTAATTTCTGACAAACGATCCATTAGAACTATGGAAGTTGAACCTTGATCTTTGATACTACATTTGAAAATGAAATAACTGTCATACTCAGGAATACCGTAGATAATACGGACTTCTTGTATTGCAAAATGTACGTTATCTCACATCAGACGTCAGTGAGTCTTGTACTGTAATCTAAGGGGATTACTTAACATCAGCCTACCTACTTTTCTAATGTGCAAAACTGTTAAAGGTTATTCACGATTAGTAATTTTGGAAAAGGTAATCTTTGAAAAATATATTGTTAGAAATTACCAAGTATAGACTTAAACATAAAAGCACTCTTGAGTAAGCACTTGCACTTACCGCCCAGGAAAATGTCAATAATCCGGATAAATTCAAGATATCACTTTTGCGAATTAATTATAAAGATCGTGCCTTAGAGGATGATTGTACTCTTGCCTTCACAATGTACAATTGCCTCTAAAAAAAGAAGTTTTACTTCAAGGCTATAGGTGTTAACTCTTCCATATTATTGAAGATCTGTAATAATCTCAGTCCCTTCGAAGTTGTCCTATACGTATTCTGTCCATCCTCGTACTCTAAGAGATCGTTCTCCATTAGGACCATCAAATATTCCTTTAATTGTCCGAAGGACAAGAATGCTTTGTACATTATCTTTGATTTTGTAGCTGCTCCTCCATTAGCAGCTTCTAAAATCAAATGAACTATGTCAGTTCTACTTCTGTATTTCATATTATGATGATTAGTAAAAGTTTAAAGTATTTATGATGATCCAATATTAGTACTAAAATTTA
>JARBAU010000032.1 GCA_029237525.1 Nitrososphaerales archaeon
ATTGATAGTTAAAGTTCCAAACAATTAGCGCAGGGGCAAATGCACGTGCTGGGTTCATAGCTCCGCCACTTATAGGCCCTCCCAACATGAAATTAAATCCAAGAGTAAATCCTATTGCCACTCCAGCTAAAGGCGCAATCTTAAAATCTTTAGATTTAGTTGTTGCTAATACAACATATACCAGAATAAATGCCATGACGGTTTCCAAAATTGATGCTCTAATAGCATTTCCATCTTTAGGAAGTACAACACTAGCAGCCATATCGCTTCCAAACATTGAATATACTACAGCGGCACCGATAACAGCCCCCAATACTTGGCACGCAATAGTCAGTGCCGCTACCTTTCCACGCATTTTTCTTGATACTAGAAATGCTATTGTAACAGCCGGATTGAGCTGAGCTCCAGAGCGAGCATTAATAGCATATACTAATGCAGCTAATACGAAAGCATGAACTAAACCTAATACAGCCATTGCGAGCTGTCCAAGGCCTACTATTCCAACCAGTTTGTTGGACCCAGAATATACAGTAGCTGCTGAACAAATAGCGAAAACGAAGATGAATGTGCCAACAATTTCAAACAGATATCTAGTTTTTGATCCAGCGGCCAATCTCTACATTTCTTATAAAATATTACGGTCATAAAGGGGATACTCAGATTGTACTAATTAAAGACGTTAATGCTACTGATATGAAAAGCAGTGAATGACTGAGTCATTGGAAGGCTGTTGGAAGTTTACCGGAAACATTAAAAGACTGCTGATTAGTCGTGTGTCTAAAAACCACTCCATTATTAAACCGTAATTTGTCTACATTAATGTTATTCGACGGCTCTTATCAGGCAAGTCGTAATATTGGAAATGGTGGCTGAACTAAGTCCTTGAACATTTCCTAACAACTCATTTACTGCTGTGATAGCCTCTATTGGATCATTTCCTTGATCTACTATATTTTCCAGTAACGTACACAGCTATTCAATCGTAGTTATATTGGTCCCAAAGACTACAATGGAGCTGTGCTGAAGTATGCCCTCAAACTCTCTTGTCTGAGCAGGGGTAAGTGGGTCAAAGCATACTGTATAGTTTCCTCCTGTTGTTGTTAATGGTGGTTGTGCTGTTGTTGGCCGTTGCACTTGTATGCTAGGATATGTATTTTGTACAGTTGTTGGTGCTGATGCTTGTCCTGACTTTCCTTGCTGGGACACAGTGCCACCACAATTACCGTTACTTATCATATTATCGTTATTATTAGAATTGGATACTGGGTTTAGATAAGAATTCCAAATAGACGCTGCTTGTCGATGTAAATAATCTAGAATTTGTAAAACTGATTGGTTCGATGATAATGCAGATTTCTAATAGTATTAGGAACTTGTTATCAAGTGATAAGCCATTAGAAAATCCAGCCATAAAGTCAAACGAAACTAAAAATTCTCTTTGGTTCTGCTGGAATCAGAAGTATAAGTTGCATTGATACCCTTTAAATCGCCTTTAAAATAAATTACATGGTTACCAAGATAATGGTTTTAGGAAAAACCTATTGTCATCAGAAACTGTTTGAATGACAGACAGGCAGACTGTGCAGGTAGGTACAAATAAGACAGCCAAAGAAGTATTTTATATAATTTTTATATAGTTTAATATTCTAGCACTCAACATGCAAATAAGAACATCGGTTACCTTTGCAGTTATAGGTATTATGCTGGTAGTTGGAGCACAACCATTACTAGCTGTAACAAATATAATCAATAGCAGCAACAACCAGTTTTTTCAACAAGCGTTTGCTACCCATATGGAAACTGCTACATCTAATGAAAAAACAGTGGTACATCAAGGAATAATTGCTTCGGGTCCAAATCCTCAGATTAAGCCTGAACCAAATGAAGTCGGAAGCCGTCAATCAGCAATTATTTTACCGTATAGAAGTGATGGCTCAATCTATAGAGGAACTATAACATTTACAGCTACCAAACCCGTCGAAGTAACATTCAGTCATAGAATTCCTATAGATAATACTACACTTTCACATTTGAATGTGCAAAAATATGGGAAATTATTTGTACGTCACCTGACTGCATTCCCAGGAAACTTATCTGCTCCAACAAGGATTATACCTGATTATAGAGGAGGAAGCACATCACCGTATTTCTCTGCATCTATTCCTTTTGTTGGTAGCGATGTAGTGCTTCGTACAAATGGAGAGCCATTTATTGTTTCTTATGCTGTATCTGCTGATATAGTTAAGCCTAAAATAATAAATCATCTTGAAAATGCCACTCTTAGTGGTGCTACTACTGCTACCAACACTACAGTTAGATAACACGAAGAAAATACTATATGGCTGAATTAGAAGTTTCTTCTAAACCAAAACCTGTCGCGTCACGTCAGGCAGTAGCAAACAGGTTAGAAAGGAATTTCTAACAAAACGCTGCTTGACTAAGGTCACCACCGTTGTTAGGTGCTAGTATCTCTAATGATATCACAAGTGATTTTGTGCACAAGGCTTTAGTCCTTTGCTAGTAACACTTTTAGCAAAACAGTCTAAAAACGGATTAGAGTTTATTGAACCAATTTGGATATATTCTATATGACCTAATTAGCAATTAGCCAACAGTGACAACTTCTAACAAGCACGTAGTTATCTTTGCAATGGTTGCTGAATCGACATGTATTTGGTTTAAGAGTGAACTTATATCTGGTAATGCTTCCGATCTCTGCTCCTCTGTCAACTTATTCCATGCATTACACAGTTCCACTAGATTAGTTATTCCAGGTGGCAAGACGCCGGATGCAAAATCAAAACCCCCTGCAAGAGTTTGGTTTGCCGCTTGCTTTTGAGTTGCGTTAAGCATATCAAAGCACTGTGTGCATGTTGTATGTGTTCCTGTAACTGATGGTCGTGTTGTTGACCGTTGAACTTCGATCGTTGGATGTGCATTTTGTAATGTTGTCGGTGTTGACGCTTGCCCCGAACCTCCTTGTTGTGAAATCGTGCCTCCGCAATTACCATTGCTTATCATATTATCGTTAGTATTAGAATCAGATACAGGGTTTAGACAGGAATTTCTAACAGACGCAGCTTGATTAAGGCCACCGCCTGTATGCCTTTGATATCTTGCAAATGCGTCTTCTGTTAGCATGACAGGATTAATGACTATAGCAGCTAGTAATATCAATGGGACTAAACATGTTAAACTAGCTCTATTCATGCCTCAATATGGTTTCCAAAAGTAGATTATATGAAGTTCGAGGGATTTAGACATTCGATGAATCTGGTATATCTTCTAAGAGATCCCAATACTACCTTATACTAGTAGCATTGTTGACAGGCAAGCGCAGAAAAGTGTAACATGTGGATTGCGCTTTACTTTTATTATAATAAATAGTATTGTAAATAACACTCCAATAGAACCACAGGAAATAAAAACGGGTATATCTCGCTCATACTGACCAACATTGATCAAACTGCATCCCAATTTCCTTGAAACCATTCCAACAAACCCCAAAGATTTGAAATCTTCTATTATGACTCCTAATACTTGGATGCAGCAGAATAATGTAGTACTAAACTGGACGTCAACCAACTGGAGTGGTATATGCAGTCAGCTTCCAAATATATCCAAACCTACCTTGGTAATAACTGGAACTGAAGACCTTGTTATACCAACTGCTAATACTTTAATTATTGCGGGAAAAATCCCTGGAGTAAGGCTTGTACAAATCCCAGCAGCCGGTCATTCATTAATGTCTCAATATCCAGATAAATTCAATAAAATAGGATTTCGCACTTACTGATCCTTTGATAGTAAGGTATGGGCTATCACCAAAAAGAGAACACATTTTAAATTCTGTCCCAAATAACGTACGGTACATTACCGTCCTCTAAAGCTACCCTCCCTCCCCATGTCGTATTAGCTATTATAAGTATTTTCATAACAATTTTAAATATAATGAATACAAAACTGCTATTTCCTGAGCCAGATCCTAGTATAGAGGAGAAGGAAAAGAGAAATGATACTAAGGCGGCGAAAGATATAGAACTAGAAATTGAATGTCCACGCTGCTACGATGTCATGATACTGTCGTCTAACTTTGATAGTATAAGCTACGTTTGTCAGGAATGCGATTTTTTGCTCGTTATGAAATAGATACGATTATGAGAATGGAGGGAAATACTATGGACCTTGAATCTATTAAGGGGAAAGAGCATAAAATAAGTAGAACAAGAAACAACATTTCTACTGCCTACAATCATTACAAAGAGTTTGAAGGAAGAAAATATACTGGTATGAGAGTAGGCGGAGTCCACCATTGGTATTACGAGAATGGTGAGTGGAAGGAGAAAAAAGTAGCACCAGACAAATGGGAGTTCACTTATGCAACTAATAAGAGAAGAGCATGGAATGCTCCAGAGGGTTCAGGGGCTCCAGTTGGGACAGAGTATCATTGGTATATTCTTGCTCATCAGAACGTCAGAAAACTAGATGCAAATACTTACACAACATCAATGGATGGACTCAAATACAAACTGGCTCATAAGCGAGTTGGCATAAATAGATGGAGCTTGACAGAAAATGCTCAGAGAGAGCAGGTAATAAAAATATTAGAAGAATATGTTGTTCAGTTAAAAAGAGAGATGGTTGACAAAGCCGTTGAAAACCTCGCTACAATACTCCCATCCGGTTATGAGACAGTATCACTGTGATGTGAATATCATCCAGCATCATAAAGGAACGAGGCTTGGTGTTTTAGAGCAATGTGTTGATGTGACCCAAGCGGTTACAGAGAGATGTGAATTAAAATTCATGAGTTTCCTCACGCATTGAATCTGATGTAGCCATACTCATTGTTCATCCGGTGGTACCTAAAAAGGAATGTTGTTACAATGGTTTAATTTTATATGCAGACTTGGGATCCCGCGTCGCAGCACATCCTTCCATAATAAAGACTACGCATACGTAGTCAATTTGACATCATATATACGCGGTGTTTGGAATGGCAAGAATCTCACTCTTGACAATAGCTTGCAGCCAATGAAGGCTACACAGCCAGGTCAGACAAGTCTCTTAGCACCTATGATTGCTGGCAACTGGGTTTTTGACTTTACCAACGGCTATCTGCCTGCCAACGTGCCAATAAGTGCCTTAGCAGTCTCTCAGGCTAACTCAAGCAAGATGGCTAGAATTAATCCCATCCCACTGGCTCCTGGGCAGCAAATCTATATACCTAATTTGTATGAGGCTTTGATCTATGAATTGTTATATCATGTACTATAAAAAAACTGGTCTATTGATATAGCCACAAAATACAGCTTCTAAATGGACCATTGAATTTAGCTGTTATATTGTTAAAAATACCGTATAAATGAAGCCTGCAAATAATGGTGACTTAAGCCAAAATGCAGTCTTATAGCATACCCCTAGAACTAGACGTGAGACCATTTTTTGCGATTCTAACACTCGGGATAGATATCGCTGTAGGATTGATTATAGCAATATCAATTATCCGGGGGTTTATTATGTACATAAGAACAGTACGAAGATCCCCACTAGAGCAAACAAAAGAAGAAAGTGGGATAAAAAGATACGTTGGAAATAGTCTAGTTCTAGCGCTAGACCTAGAAGTCGGTAGCGATATAATCAAAACTATACTAGAACCATCAGAAGCAGACCTTGTGGCACTCGTGGTGATTGTAGCAATAAGAATTGCGCTTAGTTGGTCACTATCAAGAGATATGAAAGATTAGCCTATCGCTTTATGAGATATTTGCACTGGATAGTGAATTAAGCCAAAAATCAAAACTTTTTGATAAAATTCTTCAGAGGTGGTCTATCATTCTTAGAGGTGATGACATATAGAATGATGAAGCGACCAAAAACAAACCTCTACACCAACTAACGGAGATATCCTAGTAATAACGATCATGTAAATTAGCGTAATAAAATTAGGTATTTATATTTAATTGCGTAAAATTGAATTAATATCACTATTTTTATCAGTATTTTTATCAGTATTTTTAAGATTACAATATTTTACTTTAGGGATTCCTCGTAATATATAACTTGAAATTTGAAATTTCAATTTTACAGCTATGCTATAGGAGATATCATACTACATTCCTGACGCAGATGACGTGAGTATGACGTATTCTTGACGGGAGTGACGAAAATACTTAAATAGTCTTTCCTACTGTACAATGTCATAGAAGAATTAATGATGTCAACTCCTCTAAAAGAATGCGTAATAAAGGGATGGCTCAGTGGCAAGAACAGGGATGATATAGCCCGCGAGAACTGTCTAAGCGCAGGAACAATTAGCAACATTGTAGCAGAATGGAAGGGGAAAATGTCCAGTTTAGCAGCAGATGAAATTAGGGAATTTGCAATTGCTTTAAGAAAGACTGGTTTAACACCTTTGCAGTGCGGAGTAGGTCTTAGAATAGCTAACACATTACGCATTTTAGGATTTTCAGAAGAGGATGTCGAAACTTTCGCGCTAGATATTTATGAAATGTGTAGAAACATAGGCTTACAGCCTGACAAAATTGCGGCCCACATTAAAGAATTGATTAGTCTGACAGAAAAAGTACCTTTGGGCCAGTTTTCAGATTACATAAAGAAGAACAGAGATATGATAGAAGAGTCAGAACATGAGACAAATAATGCTAACAAGCAATTACAAGAAATAAAGGCGAAGTTGGACAATGCCTTTACAAATCATATTTCAAATACGTCAGAAGCAAGGTGGATACTTTTGTTAAAAAAACAGCTAGCAGATCGTGGGCTCAAAGTTGACAACATTCCAGATCTCGTAAATACGGTTGAAGATATTCACACATTGGGATTTGATGCCAAAAAAATAATATCTAAAGTTTCCAAAATTGACGATTTAGAATCTAGAAAAAATTTTCTTGAAATCAATTTATTGAGGCTACAGAAGGAGAATGAGCAGCAGAGTATATTACTAGAAACGTTAAAGCGAAGTTCTTCTACGCACATTCAGACGATCTCCAAATATAACCAACTTGCGTCTATGGGATTGGGGCTTTCAGAACTGACAACTTTGGTAAATGTCATTACGGAGTCAGCAAGAGAATATGGTGTTTCAGAATCAATTGTTGTTCCCAAGTTTATGGACGATATTGTACAACATTATAACGTAGCTACGGGTTTTGAGTCTAGAATTGAAGAATTAAAATGCGAAAAAGAAGACATTGAGACTGGTCTGACAATGCTGCGTCAGTCAGGTTCTGAACTGGATAGTGTATCAGATGCTATTAGAGAAATGTGGGCAATGGGCTTAAAATCCGAAGATATCATAAATCTATCCAAGTCTCTAAGTAAAAACACTATAAACAAGATTGATAAGGATGATACAAACATCGATTCTGAAACTCGTCTAACAGACTCGAAAATATATCAAAATCCCGATATCGATATTGAGGATCTTAATAGAAATAAGGAAGAGCTGATAAACGAAATAGCGTGTCTTATGTCAATTAGAGATTGGCTTGCGACATCTATATTTATACCATTAACTTGTAGAGTCTCACAATATCTTAATCTCATTGCAGGAGTTATCAATTTCATA
>JARBAU010000294.1 GCA_029237525.1 Nitrososphaerales archaeon
GCACCATTAGAGTATCCCACTGCAATCAAACTATTCATATCAAAACCATACATATTTGAAGCATCTTTCACAAAATTTGCCAATTCATTAGTACGAAATTTTAAATCCTCTACATCAAATACGCCTTCAGCCAGTCTACGAAAGTATCTAGGTGTCGTACCGTTTTCTAATACCTTTCCCCTTGGACTTAGTATTGGAGCTGACTGGTCTAACTCGTGAGCCAGGGGAATTAGATCCTCTTCATTTCCTCCAGTGCCATGAAGCAAAAGAAATGTCCTAGAAGTTTTTTTTCCCCTCGTTCTTTGAGCATTCGGTGTTCTATTCAGTTCTTCCGAACCTGCGGGATGAATAAAGCGATGGATAAAACCAAGCTTAGCGTTGTTATTGCTTTTCATTTTAGTTTGCTTTATACACCTTAGGCAGACTTACTCTAGGAAGAACCTTTTCCAGATCTTTGCGTACAGACTCTAACCATTTAGGTAGCATTAAGTGTGTTCCAAGCTCCTCTGTTCTTTCATCCATGGTAAATCCAGGAGGATTTGTAGCTATTTCAAAAAGTATACCGCCAGGTTCACGGAAGTATACCGAATGGAAATAAGTACGATCGATTACTGGTGTTGCATTCAATCCAGACCTGATTATCTTTCTACGTAGTAGTAGTTGTTGCTCATCAGTAGGTGTACGCCATGCTACATGATGTACTGTTCCAATACCGATACTCCCGGGTTGTGTATATGGCAGACAAAGCAGATCAACTATATTGGATCCTTGGTAGACCCCTTCATCTTTAATTTCAATAACTTGGTAACGAAAACGATTTCCATCTTGACCTGTGAGCTGAAAACCCAAATCATCAGTCAAAACACTTGCAGTGCGCTCATATCCTTCTTCACACAAAGTAACAGAATAAAAACCTCTTATAGCATGTTCGATGGGAATAGGACCTTCCTTCCAAGCGCCTAGGGTTGCTTGCTCTGCTGCTGAAGTATTGGATACAAATTCTAATTCTAGTCCGTCGGGATCAGAAATGGTCAATACCTCTTCACTCTCACCAAATCGTTTTATTGGACCTCGGAATTGAATTTTTTGATCTCTAAATCGATCAATCCAATACTTTATCGAATTTGCCGGAATCAAGAATGATGTTGCGATCACTTGTCCTGTTCCCCGTCGTCCCTTAGGCGCATCCGCCCAAGGAAAGAAAGTGAGGATTGTTCCAGGCCGTCCTGTCTCATCACCATAATAAAGATGATACGTGGTAGGATCGTCAAAATTTACTGTTAACTTTACTAATCTGAGCCCCAATATTTTGGTATAGAAATCGATATTCTTTTGAGGATTACTTGCTATTGCAGTAACATGGTGTATACCTAGAACGTCCTTTTGATTTTCTGTCTTATTTCTATCATTACTACTTTGGAGATCTAGTGGTTTCTGAGTCATCTTATCCTCCTACCTTTGGGCTCAGAGACGTCACTTTTCTATCATATGCAACAAACGCTATTTTTTGCACAATACCAAATCACAAGCATTTCTATTATACATATCGCTGCAAATTGCAGCTTCACAACCACAAGAAATCTCCTTTGAAGCGTATCACTGATTTGCAGGGTTCAGGTTTCCTATGTCGGTTGTGGGTTAAGATTTTGTATTATGCATTCTTCTCGCCATAAAGTGAGGTGTGACGAATGTACGTGACTAGATGTTTGAAATTCGTTTTAACGTATTCGCTAGTCATTGATAAACATGGTATAGACAATAATAAATGTAAGATATTCTCTATCTGAGAAATGAAGTGATGACTTGACTAAACGGCTTTTGAATTAACTATTTCTACTGATAGTAGTAATTTTCGGATTAGATAGAGAGTCACTGAGATTCAGAAATAATCCAACACTGTCTCATACCTCGATATTAGTGAGTTAATAATGTTGCAGGTTGATCGGCTGCGATATTGTTATTCGGTCAAAATTCGGAATTATGTATTTAGAATTTTCAGATGAATTTATAAAAAATGAAGATATATCTTGTTAAGACGATTTGCTGTGAATAGTATGAAATCTTTGGTATATTCTCTACGGTGGAACAGGCAAAACAAATGATACTAGACAAATGGAGTAATAAATCCTATACTTCGATTATATGCGATATCGTAATGATTTAAGTCAATAGAAGTATTTGAATTAGATAATCCAAATGCTAAAGAGCAAATAGATTTTCATAATAAATACGACGAACAAGTAGTGAAAAAAAATGATGCTGAATACGGGATGAAATTGAGAATGCCTCTTAAGTTATTGATGAGAAATGATATCTCATAAGAATACTGTAATTTCTGTAACTAGTAAGGACAAATAATGCGAGCTAAAATAATCTACAAGTGTTTTATACTTACAATTCGATCAGATCTGTTCCCATATCCAAGGAAACTGCCGAGGAACACATTATATCAATAGAAGATATAAGAAATTAGTGATAGGAAAATAGTCGAAATGGAAAAAGACTGATCGATGTTTAATGGATCCTAGCAATTCATTAGATGTGCAGAATATGTACAAAGATAGAGATGACAAGATTAGTGACGTCTGAGTTCAACATCCTTTGTAACCAATAGTTACGATTACCCATACACATAGGCTAAGCTAAGGCCTTAGACGAAGTCTTTCCTCGTTTACTTATTTCTCAGAAAATTAAAGCCAAAATAGCACAATGTCATTTCCAAAAGTCAAATGATATACAATTTCTAAACGATTGGCTTCGCTAGCTGATTTAGTTCAGAATCTGACTAAATTCCATGATGCTAGCAACTATTCGGATTGTTAATTTATGCTTAATTAGCTACATGTAAGAGGGGTATAATGAGCAAATTTGTACGATAGACTTACTAATCGTAACTACATATTAATATACCAATCTTCACCTATATACCCAGGAAATGTCAGAAGATGCAGTAGTCAATTGGGAATCCATAATCCATAAGAATGTAAGATCCAAGGACGGTCAAGATGCTGGAAATGTGGATGCCATAGAGGGCGATATAGTGGTAATCACTAGCGAAGGCGATCGCAAAGAGTACAATTTGCCAAAATCTCAAGTGGGAGGGTACGACGGTGCAGAAGTCTCTTTGAAAATCACTTTCGGGGAATTAGACAAATATAAAGTATAAACTGAAGATATTCAAGCATTATTGTTTTATTTTTTATTACTTTATCCATAGACTACAATTAGTGATATTTAGCACCATTTTTCTTTCTACTAGGATTATAGTTACATCTCATTATAGTCCAATAAATTAATTTTTAGATTCACAATCGATGCAAGCGTATATGTCAAAAGCAAAAGTACCAACAGTCTAATTCTGACCGTTCTTCCTTCTGAATCATAGTTGCCCTCAATCTAGGGTTGGTTGACTTCGACCTCGTTAATATTTCATATCACTCAGATACTATTAATTTCGCATTCTACTTATCGGTTAATAATAAATAATTGCGAATAAACGAATTACTTCAGAATCTGCTTGATATCAGTAAATCTATGTCTTATGCTTACTGCACTTGTATTTCCAGCATAAGCCAGCTGCGCTTGAGTCATTTTTTCTCCTTCTTTTTGGCATGCTGCGTATAATACTGCAGCAGTTAATGCACTCGGATCTTTTCCATACGACATGTGGTTTTTCTTTACTTTGGTCAACATTTCAAGAGCTAGTCTATATGTCTTTTCACTAACTTTGGCCTTACTTGCAATTTTTGATAGATAATTAGTAGAATCTATAATTGGGATATTTTGAATCTTTAAATCTTTTAGAAGCAAACGATAACATTTGCCTGCAAATATTTTATCATCATTTATGGTTCCAGATATTTCATCAAGCTTTCTTGGGATGTTTAATTTTCTGCAAGCCGCATATACACAAGCAACAACCATGGATTCTGTAGATCTTCCCTGTATCAATTTTTTGACTAGCGCTCTGCGATAGATATATGCTGCTTTCTCTATGACTACATCAGTTAAAGAAAGTTTGTCTTTAATTCTTGACATAATTTCGAAGGCATATTTTAGATTCCTTGCTGAATTATTGTTATCAAAACTAGAAATTTTATCCCAACGACGAATTCTTTTTATGATTGGCGTTTGAGTCGCATTTATAGCATCACCTTTTGCATCCAAATTTGAGTAAGAAATTTGGGTTGATAACCCCATATCATAAAGAGCAAGGGAAATGGGTCTTCCAGCTCTAACCTTACTATTTATTTCTTTCGTCCCACGATCTGAAAATGTTCGCCATTCAGGCTCAAGAGATTCCATGTTATCATGAATGACCATACCACAAATGTTGCATATGATTTCTCCAGTATTATAATCGAAAATTGCGGAACTACGCTTGCATAGGGAACAGCATGTCTCATTATGGTTGGAATGCTCATAGTAGGAAAGATCAACATCTGACATATTACTATATGAAAGGGCCGTACTCTGACTCCTCCTCATACCTTTTTCATAGTGATGTTGTGAATAATAGCCTGGTTTTGGCAACGATCTTGAATTATCCTTATTGTTTAGATCGATCTCCATAAATCATATTATTATAGCAACTTTAAAGGCACTACCAATATAGATTATTAGATCTATGGTGATGGCAGGATCAATATTATCATCTATCTAGTTAAACGTCGTGTGTTTATGAAGTTTCAGGTGCATATCGCATAGTTGACTTGAAGGGATAATTGGTATCTTTTGGAAAGAACAGGCTCACCCTTTGACCCGTAATAACCAAAATATTCTAATGAGATAAAATCAGCTTATTGAATATGTGGGTCTATAAAAAAACTATTCCTCTATGCTTCGAATAATTTTTAAATACAATGTTTCAGAAACTCCGTTTGACCGCCATCGTTGTGTCTCGAAACTTGTTACCGGTATGTACGAGGTTAAGTTCTAGTTCTTCCTTAGAGACCATCAGTACGTTATTTATCACTTCTGTTAGATCGCGATAGAACAAAAATCGATATGCTTAATACTTAATCAATCAATGCTGATTGTACCCATGGGACGGAATTCAATCGACCATCAATACATATTTCACTAATGGGCAAAAGGAACACCATTGGATTTCTGTACAATCTTATCCCAGATGATCAATCAACTAACTCTACAAACTAGGTTTTGCTAAGGGTTTAAATCGCTAGTATATAGTTATTTTAATGGAATTAGGCGACATCAACAGAAGAATGCATAAGGATTTAAGGAGACAGATCATATTTGATTCTGCTTGTTCTGGATTGATAAGTTATTCGTATAACATTGATGCTAATCGTGCCTAGAAATACCGACTAACGACTTACTCATGTATCAGCTATTAGTCGATGTCAGAACAATTTATCCTAGTTCACCATCACTACGAAAATGCTAAATACTTTCACATGATATTTGAACACGTCTATCTGAACCAAAGACTATGGGATATGACCCGCGATTGCTCCTAGCCCCATTGCCATCAGGCTCATCTCTTGAGCGACAACGAGCCATATCTCATATTATCACATACATGAAATTCATATGGGATTTGAATGGACATCAAAATAGCTGACGCGTTTAGTTGGTTGTCAAAAGATGGCAAACTAATTCTAGCTGCAAGAATGTTAAGAACATTTGCGTATGGCTTTCTAAGTGTAATTCTTGCAATCTATTTAAAGTTAATAGGCTTAGAGGATTTTTATATCGGACTAGTACTTACAGCTACTTGGCAAATAGTGTAATCTTTACACTATTTGCTAGTTTTTTACGCAGATAGGATAGGTCGAAGAAAAATCCTAATTGTATATGCAGCATTAATGTCCTTGTCTGGATTAATATTTTTTGCAACAACTAACTTCTTAGTATTAGTCATATCTGCTTTTATAGGTACAATTAACATAACAGGAACAGAGACAGGTGCATTCCTTTCAATAGAACAGGCCGCACTACCTCAGACACTAAATAACATTAAGAAAAGAAATACTGTTTATGCCCTTTATAACATGGCTGGAACCTTTGCAATGTCTGCCGGTGTTTTGCTCTCAGGACTGCCCGAGGTGTTTGTAAATGAGTACGATTTGAATCAAATCGAATCCACTAAGCCACTATTTCTAATTTATAGTATTATTGGGCTAGCAGTATGGGGAATTTACTGTTTGATTTCACCCAAAGTGGAGATTCAGGTAAAAAAATAATAATAATAAGAACAACAATTATTCAAGGCCACTTAAACAAGTTCTAACTCCAAAATCTAAGCAAATCATTGGTAAATTATCTTCTCTCTTCACTCGATTCTTTTGCAGGTGGCTTTGTTATCCAAAGTATAGTTTCATTGTGGTTTTTCACAAAATTCGGAGTTGAATTGACTACTTTGTCGTACATCTTCTCTATAGCAGGAGTTCTTACCGCATTCTCCTATCTTGCAGCGGCAAAATTTGCTGATAGAATAGGACTAATCAATACAATGGTTTTTACGCATATTCCATCTAATATTTTTCTTATACTTGTTGCATTTGCTCCTACTTTTCCGCTAGCGGTAGTATTATACCTTGCTAGAATGACATTATCACAAATGGATGTGCCTACAAGACAATCATATTTAGTTGCAGTTGTTAGAGAGGATGAACGAACCGCAGCAGCAGGAATTACCAATGTATCAAGAAATATCACACAGGCAATTTCTCCATCATTTGCTGGTTATATACTACAGTCACTGTCGCTTTTATCAGCTCCATTTGTGTTGGGAGGGGTTTTGAAAATTGTGTATGATATTGCATTATATTTTAGTTTCAAAACTATTAAACCCCCGGATGAAACAAACTAGAGTTAGTTCTCGGCGCAATGGCTTTGTCACTGAATCGATATTTTACATTGGAAACTGTTAATTTTTGAGATCTTAGTTTTTATGATCTGTCAACCAGGAAAATAAATATTTACTGGCTTGATCACCCATCTAAATTTAGTCGAAAATATCAAACAGAGCCAACGACTATGCAGGCATAATGATAGCTTTATTTGCAGTATTTATAATCATGACGGATTACAATTCGAATTTGACACAACAATCACTCAATTCGTCATACTTCAATTTAGGTATACTAATAGTAATCACTATTTCGTTTCATCACTATTATACAATACTGAGAAAATTATCAATTCTATTCTGTAAATCTATATTAATTTCAGTGATAGATCTATTTCCATTAATAGGGATCAAGCCATATTGTTTTTGCATTCTGAGGAATTCCTTAGCTATCATACCCTGATATCTCAAGAATGAATCCAGCATATCTTCAGATAGGCCAAGATCTGCTCCTGATTCATAATAATCTAATGACAAATTCTTTTGGAATACTCTATGCATTAGTTCGCTTGGATCTACATCAAGATAAAATACCAAGTCTGGCTTAATCGCAAATCCAAACAAGTTATGGGACCATCTTCTGTTTATACCTCGTACAGCATCCCTGGCTATAAGAGTAAATATGTATCTATCTGCAAGCACAATATAACCTGAACGCAAAGCTGGTACAATCTTATTTTCAAGCTGATCTGCAACATCTGCTGCATAAAACAAACTTAATGTTCTTTTTCCCAGAACGAAGTTTCTTTTTGCTTCGAGTATTCCGGCTCCTATGAGTTCTGATCTCCTTAGACCTGTATTTAACACTGCATGGCCATCAGCTTCCAATTTAGATGTAATCATTGTGATCTGAGTACTTCGTCCTGAAGAGTCAGGTCCTTCTATAACAATCAGACGACCTTTCATCTCTTTATCTTCTAAATATGAAATTCCCTCTCCATAATAGGAAAGTTGCTTTGAGCTTATAGATTTTAGAGTAGTAGTAGCATTACGAGCAGTAGTAAGACGTCTTGTTGTTTTTTGAGTCAATTCAAGCACTTATTTCCATATTATTTCTTTTTCTTAATTCTTTGAGTTGAGGATGATGAGGATTTCGATGGATTGCAGATTTGAAGTGATCTCGTACAATTTGTTGTTGTTCTTCTATTCCTGAAGTACCATCTATTATAATAAATCCTTCATTCTCAATCATGGATTCATATTGATTTATAACTCTACTTTGGAAAATCCTATAGCTTTCATACGGATCGTTACTCAAATTCATGTCCATACCTGCTTCATAATATTTTAATTTAGGTCTACCTGTCAATATTCTATCAATTGCA
>JARBAU010000295.1 GCA_029237525.1 Nitrososphaerales archaeon
CCTTATGACTGAACGCGATCCCGAAAAGTCAGGCTTGGTAACGATTTTCCATCCATGGGAATCAGGACGTGATGATTCTCCTATTTGGGATGATGCATTGGCAAGGGTTAAGATCACCAAGATGCCGAAATTCGAAAGGCTGGATATCAAAGCTGAGGGAGAAAAGTCGGAACGTCCGTCTGATGATGAATATAATAAATTTATCTTCCTTGTCGATTTAATGAAAGAGTATAACTATGATGGGAAAATAATGTATGAAAAATATCCATTCAAGATCAAGGATGTACAGTTCAGTAGCATATTATATGTATCTAACTATGCTTTATTACGTATTGCAAAACTGATCGGGGAGGACACTGAGGAGATATCCGAATGGATATCCAGAACAGAAACAAACTTTCGCAAGTTTTTTAGCGCTCCTTCAGATGGAAAATCAAAAAATTCTGATGGTCTGTTTTATGATTACGATGTTATCATAGGTGAAAGGATCATGAAAAGAACTATTTCATGTCTATTACCGATTTATACCGGATTACTATCAAATCAGGAGGTTGAAGCAATTGTAAAATGGATTAGCGGCGCAAATTTTGTGGCCGAATATGATACCATTGCCAGCGTCGACGTAAATGAATCATACTTCAAACCAGTCGATTATTGGAGAGGGCCGATCTGGATAAATACAAGTTGGTCCATAAGATATGGCCTGTTACGGTACGGATACACTGAAAGGGCAGAACGAATAAAACAGGGAGCACTAAGACTTGTGGCAGAACACGGGTTCAGAGAGTACTTTAATCCTACTACAGGAGCAGGCCTTGGCGGTAAGAACTTTTCGTGGACGGCAGCAGGAGTAATAGATATGATAAAGATGAAAAGCAATCCATTAGATCTATTGGGTATTTAGAAGTTACAGCTATATTCGACGTCATAGCCGAAATTATCTGATATTTCTTTGATATCATTGAGGAAATTATGCCAAAAGGCTTTGTTATGGAAAAAAAGAAAAGGATTAACGATAAAAGATAAAATACCGTTGATTGAAGAATAAACAAACAGCAGCCCCTACTACTGCTACTTATAAACCGATGATACCTTGTTTATATCAAAAAATATTGTGAAAGCTCATGGTGGTAAAATATGGGTTAAGAATAGCAAAGAAAAAGTGCTATTCTCGCAGCATTATTTACACTCAAATTGACTAGGTGTTATTTAGATAGTTATAGATCATACGGTATACGCATACGATCATACTCAGACTAAAAATCGGTCTACAGTATCCCGTAGAATACAAATACCAACGGGCCTTTTTCACTGCGTTGAATCAGTCGTTTTCAGATCTATAGTACCTAGTATCGTTGTAATCCACTCCCTATTCAAATTCGCTACGTCAAGACCACAATGAAAATTACCCTTAATCTATTTGATTTGCTCCACTTCTCCTTCCCCTTGCACTTCAAGTCCAAAATCAAGAAAAAACGCTTTAGCGGCAGAGAGATTATTTACGATCACACCCACATGATCTATTCTACGAATCTTCAACTTGTTACTCATTATCCTATATCATAGATAGAACTATTTGCTTCTCTCCTTGACCAGAAGTGCAACGATCAACAACACAACAGCGGCCTCTAACGGGAACTCGCCCAACAGCAGGGGCATGCGTAGAATGCTTTAACATGCTTAATGCTGCCCAGCAATCGGCATTTCTCAACCGAATTTCCGTGGCAACCGGAATAAATTCAACCGAGCAACTATGTGGAACGTGTTCTAATTATTTAATATTAGGCGATCCCAGAGTATTCGATCTTGAAGAGAATATAGGATCTGCATTAGACTTTCTAGATAATACACATGTAATTACTCCAAGCACTCATTCGAACTAAAGTCTTGCCTATTGAGTCACGGTTTCTTAATTGAGTGAGTAACCCGAACATACCTACATTGTAACGCTCAATACATCTTCATGAATTGAGAACTTTCAAACCAAAATCATCAGACAAAGGTTCACAAAATTAAGTATATATTCTCAGAGAAAACTTGGCACGATATACATAGAAAAATAGTGGTCTCTAGCCTATTATCTAAGGTGTGGTCTTGAACCAGTATCATTTGACCCCATTCCTCCAATGCAGATATTATATTGCGTAGTATTATAGGGAAGGTATTTTTCGGAACATGCCTGCCGCTGTTGGAAAGTGCTTGCGTATGCTGCATTAGTATAAGATAAGCTTCCTATCAGAATTCCTGTAATTGTTCCTGCGGCTATCAATATCATAAATATATTTTTGTTCATTATGTTATTCTTATAGAAAGTTATAATAAAATATTGCTATAATAGAAATGGCATATCTCAAGAGGATCACAGATGGGAAGACTTCAATTTATAAAATAAGCATAAGCTAGACCAGATTCTGATGCAATATTCCATAATATCTGCTACTCGGACGAGATTAGGATTGTCTTAGGTCAATTTGCCCCCTAGTACCTAAAATTCTCGATTCATTTATCACAAAATAGTTTCCTTCTCCCTCTGTTGATAGTACTAGTAATAGAATTTTAGGCTATGACGTTCTAGTTGATTTGATTGGTGTTTTCAGACTGCCAACAAACAAGCGTCTTCATATTTCTCTAATGTGGGAACAAATAATTTGTGTATATTCCAAGGAAGACCTGCTCGAATGCCCCGAGGAGTGACAGGTAGATCATTGCACTATCTGTTTTTAGACTTGGACTGGGGGGCGCCCATTGGCTGCAGCGACTTTGTTTCCCCACTTGAGCAGTTGCGGAGTGCAGTCATCATGAGCAATCTGACATTCAATCAAGACCGGTCCATCTCTGTGTTCTCGGGCTTTTTCTATGGCGATAGCAAGCTCTCCAGCGGTTGTAGCTTTTAGACCAAGTCCCTTGCCATCTTCTGTGTTGAATATATGGACTAAGCCCGCGTAATCCCAGTTCTTGAAGTAGTTGTACGGACCTTCATGAATCTCCGACTCGATTACATAACCCTGGTTGTTGACTAAAAATATGATATTGTTCGTCTTGTATCGAATCATGTTTGCAACTTCTTGGGCAGTAAGCTGGAACGAGCCATCTCCAATTATTGAAACGATTCTTCGATCATTTTCTATCCCCATTGCGTATCCGAAGCTTGCGGGAACAGACCAACCAATTGCACCCCATTGCATTTCTATCTCAAAGCGAGCACCTTTTGGTAGTCGCATATACATCCCATTGAACCAAGCGTCACCCGTTTCTACGAGCAAAGTTGTCTTCCCATCTAGATCTTTTTCTATCTGACTGACCATTTCAGCTCGGGAGAGAGGAGTATCATAATCCGCCTTAGCTGTTTGCTCTGCAGCTCTCTTCCCTCCTCCTATCTGACGATATTCCATCAGTGTCCTGTCATTAGCGTGGACTTTCTTAGCTAAAGCTGAAAGGAAATCTGCGAGTTCAATTTCGGTATAAACTAAATCCGAGAAACGCACGAACCCAGGTTGAGCTATTATCGACTTTTCACGGGCTGGTAAGGCTGTCCAACCAGCTGTAGTATAATCTGTAAACTGAGGTCCGGCGGCTAAAATCAGGTCTGCCCACTCTACGATTGGATCACAGTTAGGACTGCTCTCGTCTCCCAAGTAGATTCCAATATACTGAGTATGATCTTCAGTGAAAGAGCCTTTGGCATCTGGCATTACTGCAACGGCGCAAGCAAGAGATTCTGCAAGCTCGCGAAACGCATCCATTGCTCTAAATGAACGGAGATGCGAACCTGCCAGCAAAAGTGGTTTCCTCGCGTTGTTCAGTATTTCAGCTGCGTACTTCACTGCTGCATTTAATGAATGTCGGTTGGTAACCTTCTCGATCAGAGTAGATTCAAAAGGAGCAGGTTTATTGCAAGGCGCTGCGGCAAGATTGCACGCTATCTCTATGTATGCTGGCTTTCGTTCTCGGAGTGCCGTAACAATCGCCTGATCAATTAGTAATGGAGCGTTCTCGACGTTCAGAATTCTGGCAGCTGCGCATGTGACCCGTTTAAAAATTTCAAACTGATACGAAAAGTCGTGAGTTCCAATGGTATGGTGTATAAGGTGATTTGCGGCTTCATCATTGGTGTTATAACTTCCGGAGACAAATATTACGGGCAGATTTTCGGCATATGCTCCTGCAACCCCGTTGAGTGCGGAGAAAGCTCCCACGTTAAAGGTTGTAACAACTGCTCCACATCCATTGGCTCGAGCATATCCCTCTGCTGCATAAGCTGCATTTAATTCGTTGCAGCACCCAATCTGCATAATATTTTTGTTCCGTATGAGCTGATCAAGTAGAACGAGATTGTAGTCTCCCGGGACCATGAAGCAATGTTTAATGCCGATTTGCTCAAATCGGGTCCCTAGGTAGTTCCCGATCGTGAATTTCTGACCTGATTTATCATCTAACGTCCTGCCGCTTGAAGACAATTATCGTCATTACATCTCTTTTCTATATAAGAATAACATTCTATCATTCTAATACAGTACCATCTGTAGTATAATGTAATACCTATATAGAATAAATGTGAGAAACGTGAAAAAGAAACTGACTGGACAAAAGTCAGAATTCTATAGATATGGAAGCATATCGATTGTTGTGATTAATTAAAAATATAGAAAATATTTACATCTTGAAGAGAAACTTAACGAAATCTATGCTTTGATATTCTTTGGAACTAGAAGAACTCGTTTAAGGTGTAAAGAAAGTACTTGAAGGGATCAGGAACGGCAAGTTCACGATTCCATCTGCGACCCTTTATCCTCATTTGTGAAGTCGGGACTCTTGCATTATAGCAACTGGAAATTCCTCTCAATTTTGGTCGTTCTATGATAAACTCAGATACTTATTTGTTGCCCAGTGGATGAACAAAATGGTCCCTCATATAGTATTTAATGAGAAAGAGAACACTTATTTTTCTCTCCTCTGACTTTCAAAATGTTGCTCTCTCTCCCCTTTACCAAAACATACTGTGATCTCCGGATGACTTAACCTCCTATGCATGATATAGCATGCTTCTATCTTTACAACAAAAGTAGTGACAAGAAGAAATCTAAGGAACTTCTAAGAGGGATTTATGCTAATTTATTGAAGTTTCATAGGTTTCTTATATCTGAGCGTGATCATAAAAAACTTGAACTAGTAACATTGTTTCATCCCTAATAATCATGCCGCACCCCGTTTGTTATGAAAGATTATGGATAATAACAATTGTAGTGTAGTGGGTAGGTAACACAAATTTACAATGTTTAATATATATGATAATCTAAATATATCACAAGATTCTATTACTTTTTGATTATGCAAATCAGCAAAAAAATGAAGCCTGGAATTACAATGGTACTAATAGCAACACTTAGTGCAACTCTTTTGACAATTCCTACAAAAGTTACAATGGCACAGACATCCCCAGGAAACCAAACAATGCAAGGTATGTCAGATAATCAAGCAAAAATGTTGAAAGCACTGATAGCGATGAAGGTAGTTCAAATAAGGTCAAGTCATCCATTGCTTGCTGCTATAGCTGACAAGATACAGACTATGGATATAAAAGATACTTTAAGATATTTGTTGGGCGTTGAAATAGTAACTAATCTGTTAAAAGCGCATGCCAATGAACTGACAAGTCAATCAGCAAGCAATCAAACTGTGACTCAGTGATACAATATGAGGCAGTTATTATGAAATAATTATAATCCCTTAATCTTCTTTTCTATGTTACCAGTGATCGCCTTCATGATACAGCAGCAAAGTGAAGAACAAAAGCAGCAGTGAAAGACATAACAATAAGATCAGCTAAAATATTGGAAGAAAATAGTAGCATTGGAGCGCGGTTAGAAAATAACGATATAAAGAAATATCTAAGACTTGTTGTGTGCGAAAAAGAAATGTTGTTGAAGAGAAAAAATCATCTGGATGATAGTAATTAGTAATTCTGGTCGATAACATCACCATTTACCTAAGTGCAGAATTCGAAGTCATCTGTAACTCTATAGATGTTACAGCTTTGACAGGCCTGCTTTCCAGTGTCTAGATCTGACCAGCAACATTTAACCGGTAGCTTCTCTGGATTAAACCAACTAACATAATTTGATACTATTGTTTAATGATCTAGTTAAACACCAATTTAGCTTGAAGGCGCCATATACCTCATCTATTGGGAACTACGACTTTAAGCCAAGCATATAAGAATGAAAGAGATGCAGATGTACGAGAAAGGATTTCGCTGATAAGACGAGTTCGAATTGATAAGAAAGAAGCAGCGAGTGTAGCAGAAAATGAACTGCATAGATCTAGATGGTGGGCCTACAAATGGCTCAAGAGATATGATAATGATGATTTAGAAGGACTAAAGAATAAGCATAGGAGTGGTAGACCCCCGGAAGTGTCTAAAGAAACATCTGTCATCATAAGAAAGGAGTTGTCAGAAAATCAATCAGGATGGATGGCAAAGGAAGTCATGAATTTAATCTATGAAAGAACAGGAATCAAGTATCACGAAGTGCATGTCTACAGACTATTACACAGATGGGGTTTTACTCCTAAAGTACCAAGAATGAGGTTTGTTAATACTGCATCAAAGCAGGATAAAAGTAGGTTTCGAAAAAGGCAAGAAGGATAATTAAACAAATACCTAAAGGATTTACTATTGCTGTAGCGGATGAATCCATCTTTACACATGATTCTTTAGTTCGCAAAAAGATGTGGACTGTAGATAGAGTTAGACCAATCGTAACCATGACTGGTTCACATCAAAGGACATGTGTATTTGGTACACTATGCATAAATGGTAGACAGTTCTTTCGTCAGTACGAGTCATTTAACCAATACACCTTTCGGGATTACCTCAAACAAGTACAGAAGAAGTTTGGAAAATTAATACTGTTCATAGATAGAGCAAGTCAGCATCATCGTTCTGTTATGATAAAGGAATACATGAAACAAAATAAAGATGTCCTAAAAGTAATATATTTTCCTAAAGGATCTCCTGAATTTAATGCTATAGAAGAATGCTGGAGACAGGGAAAATATAATTTGCTTGTATCTCGATACTATCCAAAATTTGATGATTTCAAACATGTTATAGCCAACTACTACAGAACAAGATGTTTCAAACTAGATATAGTCAAGTATCTATCCAGGAGTATGAGTTAGCGAATTAATGTTATTGAGTATAGTTTTACAAACTGCTCCATACATTTTTTATTAGTAACAGAAGGACCTGGTAATGCCGCAAATACTTGGCGTACCGAAACTGCACCGTAGATCAATCCATTATCCAAGAATAATTCCTGATGATTAGAATTTGGATCTTTTAGCTGTTACTGATTAGGAGTATGTCAATCATAATCCAATATTTGGGGGATTGGGTAAGTTTATTATAAAGAAATAATTATGAGATGGCAAACTACTAAAAAACAGTATTTATCTACTACTGCGCACATTCTATTCTATTTTTTAGCATATATATAGCAAGGACATAAACGACCTAGATAATAATAAGATAATGGAAAATGTCTAATATCATGTAATACAATACATAAGTAAAGAAAAAAGGAATCTAGTTGGATTATGTACAGAGATAATGTGTTTACTTGCTCACTGATTATATTGCTTAGTCTATGTTTTATATTAATTGTAGGGGTAGGAGGAGTAGGAGTACAACAACAACCTCTACTTCTGTACGAGAAAGTTAAAGGAGAGGGAAAACCTTTACCATCTACACAAAGTCTTGCAATGCCTAACGTGCTAGAATTCTCTATCCCATTAGGTTCAGGACCACATGATGTTGCACCAGCAAAGGATGGAAAGTCAATTTGGTATACCGCTCAGCTATCTGGCAAGTTGGGACGGTTAGATCCAACAACAGGTAATACCAACCAAATATCACTTGGTAATGGATCTGCACCACATGGTGTCATTGTGGGACGAGATGGTGCACCTTGGATTACAGATGGAGGACTAAATGCGATTGTGCGTGTTGATCCCAATACAGAAAAGGTCAAGTTATTTCCACTACCCGTAGGCACAGGTTACGCTAATCTAAACACTGCTACATTCGATCATAATGGTATACTTTGGTTTACTGGTCAGAGTGGAATTTATGGCCGTCTTGATCCCTCAACAGGTAAGATAGAGGTCTTCAAAGCGCCACTTGGAATGGGACCATATGGCATTTCTACGGCCCCAGATGGTACAGTATACTTCGCTTCACTGGCTGGAAGTTATGTAGCCCGCATTGATTTACAGACCGGAAAGGCTACAGTACTTGAACCGCCTACGCAGAATCAGGGTGCGCGACGTATATGGCCAGATTCTCATGGACATCTTTGGGTAACGGAATGGAACGTAGGACAGTTGGCTGTTTATGATCCTATTTCTAAGATATGGAAAGAGACACGGCTGCCAGGAAATATCCCACAGCCCTATGCTGTATATGTGGATGACAAAGACATTGTATGGTTAAGTGATTTTGGTGCAAATGCATTACTCCGTTTCGATTCCGTACAACAAAAGTTCCAGGCATTTTCCTTACCAACTCCGAATGCCAATGTGCGGCAAATTCTTGGTAGGCCCGGAGAAGTATGGGGAGCAGAGTCTGGAACTGATAAACTTGTAGTAATTCGAACTTATAATAGTTGAATAAAGATAAGTTGAAACTGTCTAATCTTATTTACGAAGAAACTATGAGTTTATTTCCATAATGTTCTGTGTACGGTAAAATTACTCTATTAACGTTGTTATGTTGTATACCGGCATAGTAAGAACTGTCTAAAGCAGATTCCTGCTGGCCGCTCCTATCTGGATATATTTGAATAATTCTGTAACTGTCTTTTCATAATACATAATGAGAGGAAGATATTTGATTAACAAAACAGAATATAAAAGATCAATTGGTTATTCTATATGAACATTTTTTTAGTGCTAGGTCTATCTTAATCAGTGGATTATTTGTTGTAGTGGTTTTGCATTTTCTTCACGTAACTGCTGGTTTTTCGCCTTTCTTGTAATTGTCGTCGCTATTGTTGTTATCATTACTATTGTTATTGCTGTTATTGCTCTTGAACACATTATCCAGTGTTTTTACCACCTGATATATTGATTCGATTTAGTACCTGTGTTGTTGTCTCCAGCGCGATATCTTTAGCTTGAGGAAATTTATCTAAATTGCAAACTATTACCATTTCGAAACCTACAACGTCCGGTACTACACAAAGAAGGCTAATGTTCACTTAGTGAATTTGTATGTTTCCTTATTGATATGCTACTTGCTTTAATGAACACTATGTTGCTGCCTGTTCACGTACAGTTAGGTCTTAAGATCGTAGTTAGTAACATGTCGAAGCAAATTGCAAATTATCCTAATAATACTATGCTCTAGTATAAACCTAAAACAATATTAGCATGAAGTTGTATAATTATAGGATTTGAACCTTCAAAGTAGAAAAACTATAGAAGGGCCATATAGGGCACCTAATAGGGCACATTACCATGCGATGGGACTTACTGACGAAGACCTAAGCAGACCATTGATAGGAGTATCATCGGTACATAATGAGGCCACACCATGCAATATTCACCTTGGAGAGCTTGCAAATCATGCTAAAGAAGGATTAAGGAATGTTGGATGTACACCAAGAGAGTTTACAACCATCTCTGTATCTGATGTTATTTCAATGGGTCATGAAGGAATGAAGTCATCTCTCGTAAGTAGGGAGGTAATTGCCGATTCAATAGAACTAATGATGAGAGCTCATCAATATGATGGAATAGTAGGTATTGCTGGATGTGATAAAAGTAATCCAGGGACATTAATGGCAATGGCACGTCTTAACCTACCCTCTATATTTGTCTTCGGGGGAGCGATGATGCCTGGAAACTGGAACGGAAAGAAAGTAACAATTCAAGACGTTTTTGAAGGAGTAGGAACATACGAGGCAGGAAAACTAAGTTTGGAACAACTAATCAGCTTGGATCATGTTGCATGCCACAGTCCAGGTAGTTGTGCTGGAATGTATACTGCTTGTACTATGGGATCAATAGGGGAAGCTATTGGAATGTCATTGCTCGGAAGTGCTTCTCCTCCTGCGGAGAGCGAGAGAAAAAAACAAGTGTGTTTTGAATCTGGAAAGGCACTTATGAACTTGATTGAAAGCAATATATGTCCAAAAGATATTCTTACATTTGAAGCATTTGAAAATGCAATCACATTTGTAAATGCGGCAGGAGGTTCTACAAACTCAGTTCTTCATCTCTTGGCAATTGCTAGAGAAATTGGCGTTAAATTAGATTATACGGATTTTGAAAGAATACAAAAACGAACACCACACATAGGTAATTTACTACCCGGTGGTCCATATGCAATGTTTGATCTAAACAATATAGGTGGAGTCCCTGTGATTCTAAATAATCTGCTAAGGAACGACTTGATTGATGGTGATGTTATGACAGTTACAGGAAAGTCAATGAAGAAAAGTCTTGAATTAGTGAAGCTAGATATTGTTCCCCAAAATGAGATAACCAAAATTATAAGACCAATAGACGATCCCATTGATAAGGAGGGAGCGCTTAGAATTTTAAAAGGTTCTTTGGCTCCTGAAGGAGCTGTTGTAAAAATGGCCAGTATAAAGTCAACAAGATTTCTTGGTAAAGCGAGAACATTTGATTCCGAGGAAGAAGCTTATGATGCAGCAAAAAAGGGTGTAGACGAAGGGACTATTTTAGTAATCCGATATGAAGGTCCAAAAGGAGGACCGGGTATGAGGGAAATGCTATCTGTGACGGCGGTTCTAGTAGGTCAAGGAATAGATGATAAAGTAGCATTGATTACTGATGGAAGATTTTCCGGTATTACAAGAGGATTAATGATAGGCCATGTTGCACCAGAGGCAATGATTGGTGGTCCTATAGCTCTAGTTAAAGATAACGATCAAATAGCTATAGATGTTGCAGAGGGAAAGTTAGATCTCCTAGTATCAGAGACGGAGCTAACCGAAAGAAAGAAAGAGTGGAAGCCAATAAAGCCCCATTACACAAAGGGAGTACTTGCCAAATATGCTTCGCTGGTAGGCTCTGCAGCTGAGGGAGCTGTAACTAACCCAAAATAGATTACAATTCATATACTACTGCTGCATGCGGAAACTAAACCAACAAATAGAGTGGTAGCGCTCTTGGTCGGTTCGAAATTCTGATTAAAAGATTAATTAAGCATGCTCACATATTATTGAAGTTAATTGGTATATGTACCTGATAATGTATTAGTTAATCCTGGTGCCCCCACTACTATATGGTTTAGTAACGATGTGGGACATATTCACAATATAACCTTAATTGATAAAAACTCTAATACTCCAGTATATGATAGTGATCCTTTCAAGAACTTTAAGGCTACTAAATGGTCGTAATGAATACTGAGTAATGTCTTCGACTAGACGAACTAAGCACTACTTATCCAAATGAACAATATTTTTTATTAATGCTGCATTGCTAATGGTTTTTGATCATGTTGCTAGCAGGAAACCCGATCTTATAAGTTCACAGTCTACCAATTTAGGCTGACAACTTTTATCCAAAATCTTGAACACTTATTGTGTCAAAATCCATCCAGAAATTAGTTCCAATGTAAATAAAGACCTGAGAGTGAAGATGTGGTCTGAATGTATATCCTGTCATGCCCACCTCTGCGATCTCCTGCCCTTTTGTAACAGCTTGGTGCACTTTAACTCTTGAGCTTCGATATGTCAAGTGATCGTACCTAGAATATTCTCCATTCGCATGCATGATGACAATAAAGTTTGTATAGTTCCAATAAGCCGGATTAGATCCTCCAATGTTAGAATCATCTTTAACATAAGTAACTATGCCGTTAGCTGCAGCAAGTACTGGGGTGTTTTCTGGAACAAGGAAATCTATTGCATTTCGAAGCTTTCCTACATGAGCTGGGGAAGAGGTTTTATCTATTCTTTCTAATAAATTCTCTGGTACAGGTAATCTATAACGATTAACAGAATTTCTTTCCAAACCTACCCTCACCTAATATATTCTTCGAATAATCTGTATGACAGATATGATGAGGCCCCAATCAAAGCATCTTATACGACACACGTTATCAAGAATTAATTCAATAATAAGGGAAAAGTCTAGTTAACATTTGATCATCATTATTATTAGATAAAAAAATAAGAAAATGGGTTGGATGCCAAGGATATCTCCAATACCACCACTATCGCCACCACCACCACTACTACTACCACGACCTTGTTGACTACTTTCACTGTCACTTCCCAAGATCCACCAAGTATTGATTGAAGTCCTTGTGGGTTATTCTTAGATTGCTCATTAATATGTCATCTCCCTGCTGTGTGTATCGCAAGGCTTGTTCTGGATCTTATATGCCGGCATTTTGCTGGACTTGCCTTACTATCATTGTTCAATACTTCTAAACTTGAGACACCTGACGTCATCAAATCATAGCAGGGCTTCACCACAGTGGTTCTAATGGTTAAATGGTATCAACCTTCAGGTCTTGCATTAGTAATATGTTCGAATTTAGAGCATTTCTTCGATCCCTCCTAAGCCCTGACAATAATGATAATGATACAGTTTCTGCAGATTGTTCAGCAGACATTTTCATTAAGTACTTTACAGACAAGTTGGTCTACCAAGACCTTGTAGAGCTTTTCTGTTTCCTCTAGAATTATGTCATTGTAATGTTCAATGATGTATTCGTCATAGGGTGGTGGGGGTAGTGTCATTAATTGTCTACTGGGGTACGATAGATTGTTATTGTTGTTATTGTTGTCTTTGCTTTTCGTTGTTGATGACAATGGATTTTGGTTATAATTGTTGTTGTGGTAGACTAAAGCGGAGTACTCTTCCGGATTATTTCTCATAGCCTTAATGACGGAGATAATGGCAATCTTCAAAAACACCTTTTTGTTTGATAGCAAGTCAGATATTTTATTCTCAATACTCTTTATGAGTTTGACATAGTCTTCATTATTGTTTTTATAGTTATATACAAACTCTCCCAGTCGTGCGGATTGCTGTCGTAAACCTTGCAGTAATGCAGTCTCTCCCACAGATTCTGATTTAATAGCTTGTAGAATTTCTTTATTGTTTTTTATCTGACCATTAAGATTTTGAAGTTCTACAGATTTATTTGTGATGACTGATTTTAAAATATTATTTTCATTTTGTAGCTGATCGTACCTATGTTGAACTGATGGTAGATAATTATTAGCAATCCTCAGCAGGTTAATTACTTGTGGTATATCCATTTTTACTGCCTTTGCTGCTTTACACAGACTTACAAAATATGATACATCGTATTTGAATTCTAAATACAACTTAGTAACATCCTCCAGCTCAACTAGCTTCAAATACTCTGAATAGTATTGAGTTGTTTGAATCTGTCCAATATTCAAGTCGATAGCTACTTGCAATGGTGTCTTGCCTTGGGAAAATTTATCATAAGCTTGTACGGACAACGACTTGTGTTCCTGTCGTTCTTTTTCCTCCTTTGCTTTGTTTACTATTTCTCCAATATCGCGAAGAGACATTTTCATCTCTTGTGCTATTTGTCGATAGTTCTTGTTTCGGTTAAAATGTAGGTCTAGAACACGCTCTTCTCTTTCCTTCTTGCTTAATACTCGATTTGATTCAAATCCCATTGTTGTCATATCTAATATAGTTATAAAATACTGCATTTAAAATAAAATAAAAATAAACATAATCTGTTATCACCTTATATTCCATGTTACCAGGATGCTTTTATGTGTAGTCTATTTGCTACCTTCTATTGCCGTATAGTTATCATCTATTATCATCTGTTTTCGCATGTTACCAGTCAAATTTTGCTGAACTCATAATATGGATATTATGAAGAGAGTGGATTGTGCTAAAAAAATTATTTGTATTACATATGTAATAATTATCAGGATAGCGTATCAGAACTTAGCAAACGTTTCACATATTTTTAGTCATATCATACTTACTATCCTTACAATGCTTCCATAAAGATGGCTCTTAATTTGTGATAACTAATATGTTGCTTTTAATAATATTACTCATACCTCATGCTATGTTTAACTATCAGTCTTAATTTGAGTCTCCAGTAGTTGGTTTAGTGGAGGAACAGCAACAATCCATTATAGAGAACAAGCAAGAAAGACTAAAACTTCAAGTTTACCACACTGTACTGATAGATAGATTAACATGGTACTGAACGTATCTGGATGACCGAATATTAGTTTTATATTCTTGATTTAACAACGTCAGATTCAGCATGATCAAACTCACAGCCCCAATCGAATATCACATTGATAAACTTATTACTATCACCCATCGCAATATGCAACATCTCATATTTTTCCTTAGGAATTCTGAATATTAGTCCTCTTGCAATTTTATCGATTGTGGTCATGGTTGTTCGCTCTGGAATAACGTCTATTGATTCTGCATTTTGATTACTTAATCTATTATTATTCAAAGACGGGTTTTCGTCTTTATCATTCTGAAATTGATGCCTGTCTAATACATCTTGCTGTACAGTATTACTTAATCTTCCAGCCGAAACACTATCAGTAGTAATAGACTTATGCCATTCTGTCCTAATTCGACGTGGTGTTGTGGGATTATTTAGTGGCAAATTTCGGCTTATGTTTCTAAAACTGAAGCCTCGAATATTACTATGGTCATCAATTATTTTTCTTATTGCTAGTTTGTGCGACATATGGTCGACTAGAGTAAGGCGGTTGTACATTAAACGTATGAGCTCAACAGCTCTGGATGTTTTTTCTTTTAATTCTTTTGACAGATCTTCGTAAGTTCGTAATTCATATTCATGTAAAGTCAATTTATTTCACAAGCTACAAGTTGCTACTGTATTTATAGTTATGATGATTGCCTAATCACTATAGTTTGTCAGTAATGTTAGTAGTAAAGTAATATAAGATGAGTGTGTTGCTTGACTGCTAATCTAGAATCTCGACTACTTGATCCAGGCTCATCTCTGTAATGCCTATGTTGAAGGAGGAGGCTATGGTATGTCCAAGTCTTTATGTAGCACAATATACAACCCTGATGCAATTAGTCCTCCAAGAATGGGAGCTACCCAGTAAATCCATTGGTAGTCGAAGTTCCAAAGAATTAGTGCAGGACCGAAAGAACGTGCTGGGTTCATGGACGCGCCACTTACATTACCTCCCAATATGACATTAAATCCAAAGGCAAATCCTATTGACAGAAGTCCGACCGCATATGCTATTTTATTCTTAATGTTGTGTAATGTTGTTAATATAACATATATGGCAGTAGCTGTCATAATTGTTTCCAATATAAATGCTCTAATAGCATTATTATCTGCAGGAAGTGTGAGACTAGCAGTCATAGTGCTTCCAAACATTGAATATACTACAGCTGCACCGATCACAGCCCCTAATAATTGGCACGCAATAAACAATGCTGCTTCTTTTGCACGAATTTTTCTTGTTGCTAGCAACGCTATTGTAACAGCTGGATTAATCTGAGCTCCAGAGCGATATGCTGTAGCATACGTTAATGAAATTACAACAAAAGTAGCAACCAAACCTACTCCAATCGTACTAATCTTGTCGAGGCCAACTATTCCAACCAGTATATTGGGCCCATGATATACAGTAGCTGCTGTGCAAACCGCGTAAACAAGGATGAATGTGCCAACAATTTCAACTAGATATTTAACTTTTGACTCAGCTGCTAGATTAACATGTGACTTGAGATGGGACAAAATTACCAAATGCACAATACATGTATAGTTAATACGCGTATTGTAAAAAGTATGTAGATAAATCAAATAGATCCTCTGAATTTCTTATATTATTCGCATAGAAGGAATATTCAAATTGTACTATATCATATCAAACGAAATGGACAACAAACATATTCTTCTACCACTATAACTAGAGTTTATCAATTGTAAGTCGAAAAGGCAAATAACACAATTTCAGAATTTCGAATTAACTATTAGAATGCGAGAGTCGACTATAAACGAATTGAAGATACATGGCTGGAATTTGCATCAGTACAAACAAATCAATCCAGACCAAGACCTATGATGAGATATTTACACATCTAATGGTCCTATGATGCATGATAGAAATTAAGGATATTCTGTGACTTCAACTCAGGACAATTTCTACACAATTAGTCTGTTGGGTGCACCCCGACCTATTGCTTCAAGAATAGATCTATTGGGTTGCTTTTGTTCATTATCATGTCTATTACTGCTGCTGCCGTCCACGAAAAGTTCTTCCCACCAAGGCCTTCTCCTGAAGAAGGATTAAAGTACTCTCTGAATCCGTGCTCTGCCACAAGTCTTAGTGCCCCCTGTTTTATTCGTTCTGCCCTTTCAGTGTATCCGTATCGTAACAGGCCATACCTTATGGACCAACTTGTGTTTATCCAGACTGGACCTCTCCAATAATCGAGTGGTTTGTAGTCAGATTCCTTTTCGTCTACGCTTGCTATGGTATCATACTCGGCTACAAAATCCGCGCCGCTAATCCATTTTACTATTACCTCGGCCTCTTGTTTTGATAGTAATCCGGTATAAATCGGTAATAGACATGAAATTGTTCTTTTCATGATCCTTTCACCTATGATAACATCGTAATCATAAAACAGACCATCAGAATTATTTGATTTTCCATTTGAAGGAGCGCTAAAAAACTTGCGAAAGTTTGTTTCTGTTCTCGATATCCATTCGGATATCTCCTTCGAGTCCTCCCCGATCAATTTTGCAATTTGTAAGAGAGCCCAGTTTGCACTATACAATATACTACTGAAAAGCACATCCTTGATCTTGAATGGATATTTTTCATACATTATCTTCCCATCGTAGTTATACTCTTTCATTAAATCGACAAGGAAGATAAATCTATTATATTCATCATCAGAAGGACGTTCTGACTTTTCTCCTTCAGCTTTGATATCCAGTCTTTGGAATTTCGGCATCTTGGTGATCTTAACCCTTGCAAGTGCATCATCCCAAATAGGAGAATCATCACGTCCTGATTCCCATGGATGGAAGATTGTTACCAAACCTGACTTTTCGGGATCACGTTCAGTCATAAGGTATCTGTGGAATTTCAAGAGATTTGGATAGACTCTTTTCAAGAACTCTTCAGTTTTTGCTTTATCGTTACTGTTATGATGTATAAGGAAACAAGCCATAGCATGCACAGGGGGCTGAGTCATTCCAGACGTTTTAACATGCTCGGGTGCATTGGGAGAACGAGTAATATCATAATATTCAGGACTAGGAAAGTAAGTTTTTTCCTTCACATTAAATACTATGTGAGGGATCATCCCATTTTTCCATTGACCAGCAAATAAATGTTCGAGTTCCTTCATCGATCGATCTGTATCAAAGTAAGAGTTGCCAATTGCAATCATGGCTGCATCCCAACTCCATTGATGAGGATACAACGCTTCTGAGGGTATAGTAAATTCACCCGTCCAGTTTCCATCTAATACTTTTTTTGCAGATTCGACGAGCTCTGACTCATTCAACGGATATCATACATTAACGTTGCTTATATCTATTTATTCAAAATATGAATCTTATTGAATTTATGCAATCCAGATTTTTACAATGTCAAATAGAAACGCAATTTTAGTAGCGAAGAGACTGTTGGAGTAATTAGAATTTCGAACCGCTTAATATGACTGTTAGAAGTATTTTATATTTCCTCTCGCCAATATCTCAAATCAATTAATCAACATTGCACTTAATGTCCTATTTAGAAAAAGAAACGGATATTTCTTCCAATTTCTCTGAAATACATGATGATGGTTTGCTGAGATCTACCTCAAACTATTAGAAGTCGGGACAGGTTCGAAGTAGTCTCTTTTCATTGGAGTAGGTCACTAATAGTAGTAACAAGAGCTGAATCTATCATCCTTCCTTCAGAAATAGCAAACACAGATAGTTAGGGTAGAAGCGAGAGATTTGCTGGAAGGTTGTAATATGACAACTATCAGAAATACCTGCTTAAACCATTAAAATATATTCAGATATTTTAGTCTATATAATGCATCCAGACTCTGACGATCAAAAGAACAACCCCAGCAGAAAACATCAAACTCGAAATCAATGTCTGAGGAAGAAAAATTATGAGGATGATTGACCCAGAAATAAGGGACATCATTGCGATGAGAATCCCGTGCTGTATCTTGTTTATAATCTTATGTCGTTCACGTTTTGTTGTAAGTGACTCCACAGCTTTAGTGAATGTATTGTAATCTTTTTTGCTTTTAGCCAGTATTAGTTGTTGCTCTTTAATGCGGATGTTAATTTCATCCCGTCTTTGAACCCGTTGCTCTTCAGATTTATAACGTTCAATAATCCTCGTTCTTTCTACCTCTAGCTCTGATATTACATCGTATGAATTCATGATTGACTGACTTGCTTTTTTTGCCAGGTCCACATATGTGGCCATACGTTCTTCGATGGAGGATTGCCACTTGAAACTTCTCTCTAAAGTGAGAAATATCAAGATACCAGTCAAGACGGTTGCAAAGGGTTGGATTAAAGCTTTGTCATCAATCATCCAGCCTGATCTCTTAATAGATGTTAGAATGTGACCTAAAAACTTGTTAGAGAAATGCTCTATATATTTTGACTAACTATAGAGGACTATAAGCGAATAGGATAACACTTACTGATTCATCAGATAATGAGAGATAGTAGTAAGAAGACAGAAGTAAAAAAAGACAAGAGTTAGACATTCATTAATAGTACGTTCAGATTATGGGACAAACAAATACCGGAGTATTCCCTCACTGAAAATTTTAAGCATTTTAAAGTGAAAGATTTATTGAAGGATTTTTTGTTACAGACGCCAAGTGACGAAAAGAAGCAATTATGCCTGTATTATGATTGTTATTTTAAAATGTCTTCAGGATGAATACTAATTATGACTACAATGAGTGAATTAGTCTAATTCTTTTGAGTTTTGAAGTTGATATCAAGTTTAGATCGTCGGTTGTATCCACTATGATAGCGGTGCAAATACCGGATTTTCTCGTAACATGATCCGAATCTATATGCTATTTAAGTATGGGTCGTCAAAATAGTAATTCTTTGGAGACCTTGTAATGTCAGTAACTGTGTTGAATCCAATACATTCGGGCTTGAATTCATTGCAGAACCTGTGTACCTTTACGATAAATTGGCCTAAGGGTTAGATGATAGATGCATTTAAGATTGTAGGAACTGACTATGCTAGCAAGAAGTTGGTTTTAGCAATTGTTGATTCTGCATACATTCAGGCAAGACGACATATGAATATTCAATATACACTAGGGATAAGATTGACAAGAACATGAATCAGCCTTGCCCAGCCAAGTCTGTACCAACATGTCTTTAGCTAAACCTTTATCTTTAAGCTGATTATTATAAAGCCTGAGAAATTGTTTAAAGTCACTTTGCCAAGTGGTCGTACTCTTGTCCCTGCCTTAGTTGTTATAGATATGCAGAATGGTTTCGTGGCGAAAGGTGGATCTTATGATAAAATAGGATATAACACAACTCTGTATAGAGAGATAATTCCAAAGATTAAAGATTTAATAGAATTCTGCAGAGAAATGGGTATTCCTGTCTTTTACACCGAGGCAGTGAAGGAGGATAGTGGCATAGATATTCTTACAAACGTCCATAATATCTTACCAAAATCAAGACAGGAGAGATTGAAAGTCCCGATCTGTGTTAGAGGTACGTGGGATGGAGTAACGATCGATGAACTAAAACCGAAGGAGAAAGATCCTGTAATTCTAAAAAGAAGGGATTCTGCTTTCCAAGATACGGATTTCCGAATTATGCTTCAGAGTCAAAGCATTAATTTGTTAGTATTTACTGGAATCGATACTTCAATTTGTGTAGAAACTTCATTAAGGGAAGGATTTAACACAGGTTATGATGTGGCAATAATATCTGATGCTACAGCATCTGGCGACAAGAGACACTACGAAACCACATTAGAAAGGGTAAGAGATTACTATGGATTGGTAATGAATACTGAGAAGTTTAAAGAAGTGATCAGCAGACTAGATAAGATGCGAAAAGGTGAAGCTAAGGCCTTTATAGAGTCAGAAGAAGAAGCCAAAGCCTTTATGGAAGAATGGAATTTACTAGACCCTAGGCAATTTCCTTCTGAACAAGTTAACCTTTAGAATGAGTTAGTTGAAGTAGTAACCGCTCGAAATACAATATCGAATGGTCTAGCTTCACTTCACGTTGGTTTACTTGTTTGCTACCAAGTCAAAATAAGTAGATTTCTTTACTATATGTAGGCTTTGAAGCCCTGGCAATAACCTCATGGTTCATCATGGTTTTTTTCCCTATATATTTTGTCAATTATTCTAGAGTTGAAATGTGTTAGCCACATATACCCTGATTTCCATATTTGTACTATGCTACTTATCTTAATTCTATAATACAGGAATGATTTTGGAGCTAAAAATACTGAACTTAATTCTAGAGCCGCATACCTAGAAAGTATGATACATAGTAAATGTGAAATGGAATAACCATTATAGATATCACTATAATTTCGTCTATTCTATCCTACTACAGTGGGCGGTTAGTTTTCTATCTAGTAGTTCAGTCACATCCTTAGATATCCAAATCAGGTGATGATATTTATATCTAGAATGAATGTTACTGTATCTGGAGGGTCATTACTTTAAAGACTAACAGCATGTCGTCACTCGTTATTGTTGTTTATTCCTATCTGGCTGTGGGCGAGGTTTGGGAAGCAGTAGAGTGACTGCCTTGGAAACTATGAAGCCTATTACTGCTCCTATGACAATGACTGGTATGAGGTCGGTTTGTCCTCCGAATAGCCCCAGTAGCAGGGCAAGTGTTAAGGGAATTGGGAGAAAAGCACATGCAGCCCCAGCCATACCTGCAAGCACACCCACACCTTGTGGAATAAATGTTAAAGTTTCTGATAGAACTTGTCCTAGAGTACCTCCTATAAATAGTAACGGAAAGATAGGCCCACTATCAAATCCTGTAGCAAATGACGTACTTGTAAGCAACATCTTAACTAGCATCATAAGCAGTAGTATGCCAATACCATATGCAGCAGGGTTATGAACAATTTGTAGTAACTGGTTCTGGCCAGAGTAAAGTGTTAGTGGAAGAAATGAACCAATCAA
>JARBAU010000296.1 GCA_029237525.1 Nitrososphaerales archaeon
CAACTAGTACCAATACACTCACGACTTCTTTCAGATCCATTTCTGGAATCTTTTACAGCACAGCAGTAAATATTGGATACTTTGTCCTCATTTCGTCAGCCCGTTCCTTAACCTTCTGATCACTGGCATCATTATCTGAAGTACTCAAACAATTTAGATTCGATATTATGTTTCTGCAATTATGCCAAGAATGGCTTTAACAACAAACCAACAGTTATCTAATGCAATGTACTAGGTAACATTATGGGGTTTATTACCAAAAGGCAGAGTGAAAGTAAATGTTGCCCCTATTCCGTCAGCATTATTTTCCGCCCATATTTTTCCTCCATGAGCCTCAACTACGCTTTTTGATATGTAAAGTCCTAGTCCAGTCCCAGAATCTGACTTGCTTGTAAATTTCGTGAAGAGTCGAGGTACTATTTCTGAATCGATTCCTGCGCCAGTATCTTTAACACTTACGACAATTTGACTACTACTTGCTATTTCTTTAATTTCGGCCGTTACTATTATAGTTCCTTTTTTAGTAAACTTGATAGCATTAGTCAACAGATTTGAAATGACTTGATATAGTCTAACTCTGTCTGCATCAACGTACAATGGATCTCCCGGTTCATTATATAATATTTTTATCGTATTGTTATTAATGCTGTCAGACTGGTTTGAAATATCTTTAATACAATTACGAATTACTTCGGATATATTAAATTGGTCCTTTGCTAGTATCAGTGTATTGCTTTCAATTCTTGTTATATCTAGAATATCCTTTATCAGTGTATGTAGCCGTATGGAATTCCTATATATAATATCTATAAAGCCTCCTCTACGTTTGTCTATATCTAAATACTCACCATCTGACTTTGCCAGCTCTGCAAATCCAACTATAGCTTGTGTTGGAGTTCTCAATTCATGTGCTGCTATGTTGATAAAATCTTTCTGTGACTTGGCATTGAGATCTAACTGTTCGTTTGCCCTATGTAATTCGCTAGTTCTTTTCATTACCTCATCGTACAGATTGCTATTCCATTTTATGAGAAATATTATCAGTGCGGCTATTGCAACGGTAATACCTACTAGAAGTGAAAAAGTCTCGATTCTTTGAGTGTAAAGGACGTCATTTACGTGGGTATAAATAACTGATGTTGGTGTTACTACAAAGAGAAAATATGTCGGTTTACCATTAAGGAATATAGGATAGCCAGTATTTAGCCTCTCGCCAGTACCAAAATTGTATATAGCATCGCTAGGCTTACCAGAGAAAACTGTGTGATAGAGACTATTTTGAATATTATTCTGATGAAAGAAACTCTGGACTTGATTTCCAAAGAAGTTCTTTCCAATAAAATGTGTTCTTGGTGTAGCTATGTAATTTCTTTTATTATCATAAACAGCTAGAAAGCCAAAATCGACATGGTAAAGATTTCCATAATGAGAGAAGAATTTTATTGATGGTATTGCTGCTCCAACTAGTCCAATATATTGTCCAGTATCTCGATTGATAATTGGATATGTAACACCAATCCTGTATACACCATCAAGTCCTACGTAACCATTGGAAAATGTGGGAACCTTATCAGCTTTCGATTTAGAAATCCATGCAATTTTGGAAATATTTCTGCCAATATGTGTTTGCTCACCTGACTGAGTCTTCTCCATAATTATTGTCCCGTTTTGATTCATTATGTAGAGCCTATCTGCTATCGGACTAATTTGAGGAAAGATTTCTTGCATTAGATTTTTTACATTAATATTGGAAAGATCGCCACTCTGAACGTGACCATAATTTCCGAGAATCTTTAGGTTTGCTAAAACCAAGTTGAGATCTGAATTTATGTGTTGTGAGATGGCTTTTGTAGATTCTGTCTGACGTTGTTTTTGGTCGGCAAATAAGTTACTCCTAATGTCCATTTCTGTACTACTTTGAAGATAAAAGAACAAACCATACGATGCTGCGATTATAACTATTATGCAAATTATAGCCGTTTTCTTTGATTTTATTGAAATATATGATTTCTTATCATTGCCGTTATCACTTACAAACCCCATTCCCGCCAGTATATCTGGTATTACATGGTATCTTTAAAACGTTTAAGTCAACTCTAGATATCCTATTCAGAAAAAATTCTAGTTCAGTGAGATGTTAATACCTGAATTATTATAAGTATCGATGATCTCAAGAATACTAAAAGTAACCTATGACTGCTTGTTAGTGGACTACGTATTAGGAGATAATACTCTTGCAAGTTGTCAGTGCTTCATCACAATAATGTGAAAATTCAAGTGTTCTTGCCCTTCGTCTAAAAGATTTATCGATTGTTAGCAGTACAACCATAGATGATACAATGAATATAAAAAAGGTACATTAGGAAGCGAACAATCCAAGACCTATTCTATCTACTATCTACTATTCTTAATATTGATTCTTCTCTAATTCATAGTCAGTCCGATATTCTGCGACTAATCTTATGTTTATAATTACGATCATGTAATATTTTGAAGCCAAGATATCTAGAAATCTGAATGTCTGTAAAATAGCACAGATATTTTATTTTTGTGAACTTGAAACAGCATTCTTCTCATTACGTTTAGATATTTAAATTCAAATGTTCTTGATAGCAGAACAGTTCCAGGGGATACTCAAGAACAACTTTGAAGCTTTTCTAACATGATTCTTGCTTCGTTTAAAGCTGCGATAGTATTGGTAGTCAAATTGACATTCTCTCCTTTCTGACCGATACGAACTCTGAGTTTGTCTAAACCGATTTTTATAGCTTCTATTAATGCATCACTCAATTTGCTAAATTCGACTTCATCACCACATGCTGTGCTTATTAGCGGCAAATACTTTTGATAATTATCTGATCGCTTTGATAGCTTAATTTCGTTTTGTTTTTGTTTCTTGTTATAAGATATGTCTAGTTCCTGAAATATGATATTTGAGTA
>JARBAU010000297.1 GCA_029237525.1 Nitrososphaerales archaeon
AAAGGCGATATTCCAGATGGCATGATTGGTTTTGATATAGGAATTGAAACATCCCAACAATATTCAAACCAAATTGCTGCAAAGAGCTCTGGAACAATATTCTGGAATGGACCTATGGGACTTTTTGAGATAAAGCATTTTGCAAATGGTACTGATGATATTGCAAAAACTATGGCACTGGCTTATTGGCGCGGGTCTAAAACACTTGTAGGAGGTGGGGACACTTTGGAAGCTATGAAACGAGCTGGAGTGTCAGAAAGGGAGGTAAGCCATGTATCTACTGGCGGTGGTGCTACTCTTAGATTCTTAGCAGGAGATGAAATGCCTGGAATTGATATACTTCAAGAATAATGATTGTCATAAGACTATGCTGCAAGTTTCAAGATTGATGCATAATTATAGATTAAGAATGTCGTGCAGCTTTGTAATTTCTCTAAATACCTGACGCTTCCTAACTTATAATACTTCAGGACTCCAAACTTGACAATGACTTTACTGCCCCAGGCATAGGAGTATCTTATTCAGCGTTACATCTTCTGCACGTTGTTCTATGGTTGCATATATTGTTTTTGTCTATCTTTGCCTGTTTGTTGAGCGTTGCACTTATTTGCGAAGGAATCAAATACATGTGTAGTTAAAATTACAAATTATGATCTGCTTCCCACAATCAATGAATTACCTTTCTGAAGTTATTCCAGATTTTTCATCCAGCGTAAGCAGTTGAATCGCCTCTTGTAATTATTAATTATTGTGACACAACTTCACAGTTTGAGTGTAGTTATGAATATCTAAGCAAAATTATGAACAATATCTATAGTCTTTAGTTACAGTAGCTAGTATATCTGGATCCCATGACCTAACATATCATGACGTATTGAGGGAATGGTGTGGAACATTGAATAGATTTTGTGCACTACACTGTACACCTTTTAGTTAAATAACTATAGTTAGAGATCTTTTACATAGGTTGTGAACATAATTAATGCGTATATTGATGGTTTCACCAGAATATCCTCCTATGCAAGGTGGAGTAGGGCGATACACAAAGAATTTGGTAGATGAATTACGAAAAACTCATGATGTTTATGTAGTATGCAGCGATAAAGGTGATGGCGATTTTTATGGATTAGAGCCTACTAACGAATATAATTCTGATATTTTGCTCGGATTAGTTGATAGCTTACATTTTGATGTGGTACATGTACAATACGAGCCTGGCCTATATGGATTAAAGCTAAGTAGCATAAACCCTAAGAATACATGTACTAATATTGACTCTTTTTATGATAAATGTAAGATTCCTATAGTCACTACCTTTCATTCTGCTTATACCTTCCGACAATGGATGAATTTAGTAATACGTAAAAGGAAGAAGGAAATCGGCAACGAATTATTAACGTATACCGATAAGATATTTAGTTACTGGAAACATTTTATTAATTATGAATCATTCAGTAACTTGAACAGAAAAAAATTAAAAAAGAGTGCGGCTGGAATAGTGTTCTCCAATTATTTATCTAAATTGATTACTCCAGATGATAATAATGATAAATGCTATGTAATATACCATGGATCATCATCTTCTCTATCAGGACTGATCACAAAAAACGTAGCAATAAAGAGGCTTTGTTTACCAAGAATAGGCAGACTAAATAATGATGGATATGATACTAATAGTCAAAATAAGAAAATTGCATTAGCGTTTGGCTTTCTTACAGTTACTAAAGGTTGGGATATATTTGAAAATATTGATATTCCTCCAGACTGGATAATAGTGTTAAACCACTCGAAGAACTACTATTGTCGAGAGATTATAAATCAAAAAAGTTTTCAAGACAATGAAAATATCATCAATCTACAAAAAGATTTTCTTAGCGACCACGATCTATCACTCTTGATGTATGCTGCTGATGCCGTCATTCTTCCATACAAAGTTTGTTCAGCTTCAGGTGTAATGTTTGATGCTTTGGCTCATGGACTACCTTTTGTAGCATCTAACTTGCCATTCTTCAAGGAATTTGCTGCCCGTCGTTTAGGCATAGTAGTAAAGAACAGAGACCCAAAAGAATTTTCAACTGCTCTTGAAGCGCTTGGTTATAATTATTCTATTTATAAACAAGCAGTAGAGAATTTTAAAGGACAACTTGACTGGAAGTTCATTGCCCGAGAGCATGGCAAGCTTTATGCGAAAGTTATGTATGGAGAAAGGAACTCAAATATTATTGTGAGTAAACAATCCGGATAACATTTTCTAGGTATTACTAATTATTCGCCAATTAATAACTACAAGAAATTCTTATATTGATTGAGCATTTTATTGCCATTTTATAAGTGTAATTAGTATGTTAAAGAGAAAATGAATACTTTTTCAGTTATCAATTGATATAGCTTTGAATATTCTAGTCAGCTGTAGAAGAATACACTAATCGATCTCATAGAATTTAATCGATATTACCCCACATCCATTCCCAAATTAAATACAGAAACCAACCACGTAGTTTGAGTCTTTCACACAATGTCAATAATAAGCTTACATCTACTACTAGACGCATATCTGTCCATAGATTCCTATCAAGGTATTGCGGAAAACTATAATATAAAGAGAATCTCCATTGACTAATATTCCCTGATTGGATGCTGTATTATGAATAGTACAGATTTTCTTGTTTCATAATCTCGTCATAGTAGTAATTTGGTGGTACTCAAGACTTCAAAGCTGTTATTTATGGACGTTTACCATTTCGTTAGTCGTCATTAACGTTAGGTCGTATGTCTTTATTATTTTTTATTTCTTATCTTAAGTAGGTCTGTTGCATATACCCACATCACGAGATCGTCTTCGTCAGGGTACCGTTTCCACATATGTTTGCCGACGTAGCTCATATCACAAATCTCTTTCTCCTCAAGCGAACTCCAATTTCTTGCACACATCTCACATGCTACTATAATGGTAGGTTTGATTGTTCCCATGTTAATGCTCAGTCACTTATGTGTAGGTCGTCTTTCTCATTTTGCCAACTTATTACAAGACTGACTACAATCTCACGTTACCATATAAATAATGTACATATCGATTCTCCTGCTTGCATATCCTAGAATGTACATCATCCTGTTTTCCAACATAATGCTAGCCGTTAAGTTTTGGCTAATCTGAACCATACCTCTGAATTATCTTGTATTGTGGCTGTAACCGTGTTATATCCAGCTCAAAAACCCTTGTTGACAGTGTAATATACCCTGCTGTTTGCACTTGAAAATCTCGTTTTCATGTGTTATAGGTAACCAGTCTCGGTATTCCTCCTAATAAGAGAAAGAGAAAGTAAACCTTAGTTTTTGTGGATCTTGTTTGGTTGATGAGTACATTGCAATATCTAAATGCTCTCGCCATATCCTATCTGTTCTTCCTGTTGATCCTGTACTTGTTTCTCTTTACGATGACATTTGTCGGAGTGTAGTAGCAATGCTTTTGCATCATGTTCTATTGGTTTACCACATTCTACACATCTAGCTTTTCTCATTATATCTTGCTGCTAGCCCCCTTTTTCATTATTTTTAACTTCTCATACAATTTCTGCAATTTTTTCGTACCTTGTTTAAAGGATCTGCTCAAACTGTAATCTGTAGCTAACATGCTGCGCTTAAAAATCTCTTCATCTAAAGCAATCAGCAACCAATCTCGTTCTCTCTCTGTAACTGTAAAAGAATATTTACGAAACATCAGCTGCTATCTATCCTCCCACTTTTGCTCTTACTTTTCCAATTCCTGCTGCAGCTTTTCATCTTTATAATAAAATCTGAGGCAATGTGATGAACTCGGACAATCAGCTTATCAATCGTCTTCTTAGTAAGTCCTATTTGCTGTTTATATATCATAATATACTACTCGACAGCCTCCTCAATTTCCATCTAATCCAGTATACACATGGAGTGAACCAAGTATTATACACTTGGCTTGCAGTGTCATTCAATGTTATTCAGTGCAGTCTAGTGGTGTCTGATGATCTTACGGCCTTCTGCGCATTTTAATCAAAACCTAACAATAGAAGGATGTGGTTGTCTATCTATATCGAGATTTCTAACGATAATTCTATACCTCTAACCATGATAGAATCTACACTAAGCTGAAGCGAAACATAGCAATTTAGAAAAAAGAAATTGAATGTGGATAAGAATTATCTGCTTCCGATTTATGGCCTGTATACTGAGGAACTATCTATTTTATTTTTAACTTTGGTATCATCTTCAGATGGATTTGCCGGCGTGGTTTTAGGAAGATCCACAAGTAGTATGCCAGTAATCATTTTCGTAGTGATCCTTAAACGTAGTTCTTCTGGAATAGGAATTCTTCGGCTAAAAGATCTATATGATCGTTTGTTATATGCATAATTCTTGTCTTTATCCTTTTTATCTTTTCAGACTGTTCTCTAGTAATTTTAACAGAATTCTTTTCTGCCTTGACATTTATTTTGTTCTTGTCAATTCCCGGTACTACCGCTTGAAACTCATATTTTCCTCAATTATCAATTATATCACATAGAGGCATACGCTCTCCTCAGATTACTTCATATACTATTGGAATACGCTAATCATATTATGAATATGACAATATGACGAAAAGATGCTGTCTATTTCTCTTCTAAAGTTCTCAAATATATCGTCCAGCCTTGACCTCGCCATTAGTGCTCGACTTTATATCTGTACTACTTCCATCTGACTTTTCAGCTTTGACATAAACCAATTATTGAAAACAGTTATTATTTTGAGGAGTTAGATTGCAATGCATTACAATGATCATACACACATATAACCTTCTGTAGTTTGAACCGTTCGCAGCAGACAAACTATTACTGATGAATAGAGATCCAAGACAATTTCAGCTTGAACCGTTTTAATTATAATGCTAGATACTAGGATCAATTACAAGCTCCTCAACTTGAGGACGTGACCAACAATACATTTCATTTAAGATCGCAGCATAATTCATGAAGCTACATGATTAACCATTTCTCAAATTATACAAAATAACCTGTAATATAGGATTTGATCTAACTTATATAACCAGTATTAGATGGCTTATGAGGCATGTTTGACTGCTGATATTCCAATCCTTCTCTAGCAATTTGCTGCTGTATGGTCTGGATTAGCATCTCAGTTTCTTTTGCCTTCTTGTCGAGGCTGGTTGTATTAATTGAAATTCCAAGTATCGAGGTCAAGCATTCCAAAATGAATTTGGAAGCTTTGGCATCAACAACATAACCCGATGTTTCTGCCAATATGCAAGTACCCTGCATTCCTCGAAGCTTTGCAACACCGATAATGAGACCATTCATCCCTCCTATGATACTACCAATATCCATAGGAGTAATATTTCTTTCCTTAAATTTATTTAGCATGTCTATGTCAGTTGCTGTTCCAAATATATGTGGGCTATCCACAAATTGTCCTGTAGCGTATCCTGCCAAAGCAAAAATTTTTTTTGTATTAAACTTTGCGGCAATATCTAATATTTGCTCGATCAGAATATATTCTGATTCTGGATTCACTGGTTGTGAATCTCCGGTTACCAATAGCAAATCATTACTACTAGAAGAAATAGACTTTGAATAAAAAATCGTATTCTTCATAAGTTCTGCTACACCATTCGATCGTACAACAATCTTCGAAGGAAATGATGTCGAGTAGATATCAGCTAGATGATTTGCATTGAGCTCATGGATCATATAATCTAGTGCTAGTTTTCCAACATATCCAGTTCCAGGCAGACCACAGATTAAATATGGGGATTGCAATTCAGGCAGTCCTGAGGCACGATAAACTATTTTCATGTTGGGTGTTGACGAAAGCATTGATTCAAAAGAATATGAAAAACAGATTTAAAAAATATTGCGTTTATACACAAGGTTGAGAATAATACAATTATATCTATATAAGCTATGTCATTCACTCAAAGTTTTGTAAGAACATAATATCAATAACATATTTAAAGAATCAAGAAACAATAAACGTGGATATGCGGTGAGTCATATTTTGAAGAATGCCCGGTTTTCTTTTTAAAATGAAATGTAATTATATACTTGGCATGGCAACATGGCAACATATTCTAGTTCTAGTAGCAGATATGAAAGTATGAACGACTTACAATTTTTGTAGTTTGGCTGGCTGACTGGCTATTAAACTTCGACTAGATGGTCGTTTCTATGTTTACGTATACTCCATTTTACAAAGTTATAGAAATTCGGACTTAGAACCTATCCCAATAATAGATAGACATATAGCTTGAGAATATACTGTTCATATGTGTGGCTTACGATAAAGTCAAGTATCTTCCAACTATCAAAAGTATCCCGGACGAAT
>JARBAU010000298.1 GCA_029237525.1 Nitrososphaerales archaeon
AGTCAGAGCTTTCATAATGTAGATTTATCATCAATCTATGCTATTTACGATCAAAAGACAGACAAGTTCACATTTCATGTTCCTTATAGTATAGCAGCTAAATATTTACTAAAAGGTTAGTAGTAATAATGATATTAAATTGCAAGTATCAGTGGGTATAGCAGTCTAATGGATTCTGATACTCCGTTTAAAGGAGAACTATGGTCTAACTTTGCTAATAGTACTTTCGAAATGGAGGATTACAAAGTTTGAATTTAATTGCTACAATGTGTTCAGGCTATAAGGATTTACCAATACGTAACTATTCAGTGTAAGTATGCATAACAAGGAGATGACAAACGCTTAAGTTAACTGAGCTCTTGAGTTATAGGATTTTCTTTAAGTTAACAGAGCTCATCTAATCCTAAGAAAATTTAGTACAGTCATTTTCAATTGGTTCACGAGTGTATTCACAGCAACCATGCTGGCCACTACTTCAAGGTGTTGATAGACTAGTATCGTTATCACATAAATCCATACGTTGTTTATTTAACTCCCTATTCTCTCTATATTCATCAATATAATCAGGAGACTATTTTATAGACATCAATACTTTATTCATTACCATTGCGTATTCGCCATCGCTCAACCTCTGAAGCGTTTTGATTATTGTTCTTAATTCCTTTTCTAGTAGAATATCTCATAAAGCAATAGACTAATCTTTCATATCCCTTGAAAGGGACCAACTAAGTGCAATTCTTATTGCTACAATCACCGAGAGCGCTATAAGGTCTGCTTCTGACGGTTCTAATATAGTTTTTATAATATCGCTACCGACTGCTAGGTCTAGCGCTAGAACCAAACTATTCCCAACATATCTTTTTATTCCACTCTCTTCCTTTGTTTGCTCTAGTGGGGATCTTCGTAATGTTCTTATGTACATGATAAACCCCCGGATAATAGCTATTGCTATAATCACTCCTACAGCGATATCTATCCCAAGTGTTAGAATCTCAAAAAACGGTCTCACGTCTAATGAAGGTAGGCTATAAGACTGCATTTCGGGTTACCTCACCATTATCTGCGAGCTTTACTTATACGTTTTCAGACTTACATTTTCGCTAGGCATGTGGCGTTGGCATTACATTTAATCTTAATTTAATGGATTTTATAGTATCGGGAAGTGAAACATTCCTAATAACCAGAGTATTAAGTGAATCAAAACCTTCTAATTTATTTGTATTATTTAGTGCTATTCCACCGACAAATATCGGTAATGAAGGAAATGCAGTTCTAATTTTCCTTATCAAATTCTTAGTAGTCTGAATATTGTCCTCCAAAGTTACAGATATTAAAATCATTTCGGGCTGAATATTATTTAACGAATGAATTATTGAATCTGAAGGCAATGATGGAGAGGCGTTATAAACTTTATGCCCTTTTGATAATAGAATAGATTCAAGAACATTGCAGGCTAAATTATGTAATTCACCATTTGGCGTGCAAATAAACACCTTCGCTTTATTATTTTTATTAGCAGGCTTAGATTGCCTTTCATTAATTACTTTTATTAACGCATTTTCCGTATTAACACACACATGCTCTGTAGCAACATCAAGTTTTTCTTCTGCCCATAACTTTCCGATTTCATACATTATTGGTCTTAGCATATTGTCAAAGAATTGCATTGTTCCAAACAAATCTGTATATTTATCGAAAATTCTTATTACGCTGTGCAAGTCACCGGAAGAAAGCATTTCAAACAAATTTTGACTTAGTCTTCGAGTCAAAGACTCATTTTTCTCCTTATCTATGCGGCTGTAACGAGTTATAAACGAAATAATAGAGGGGTCATTGCGATATTCTACAGGGATCATTTCTTCTGTAACTGATGACGCTCTTCCTAGGTATTTTACTGTCTTTTGTTTTGAAGAAGAATTTGTTTGGTCCCATACACTTCTTACTATGTACGCATAATCAATACCCTTTACCCTTTTTCTTCGTATATATACCAACCAATGAAATGATTCAAAATGCTATTTAAATAATGGGTAAAAATAAGTCATAGTGCTAAATAAAATATAATTGGATTTTATCTTAATTTGACGAGTTAGATGATAAATTAATTCACTTTTTTCTTACCTTCATAATCCATATATTCTTATTTTGTGGAAAACATTATGAGAAGACGCGACAACCAGTGCAGCTATAAATACGCCTATCAAATTTCTGATATTTACTTCTATAGAAGATGAACTAGCTATAAGAGGATTTCCTGACATTGTATATATGCTATCAGTTAACCAAAATGCTAATGTAATCCATCCAATAATGCCCGCAATTATAGCACCCAATCTCGCTCCATTTCGGATAAAAAATATTGAAAATGCAATCCCAAAATACCATAAACCACTCAGAACAAGCCAATTAGTGTTTAATAATTCTGGTCTTACGTTTATTAGATAATAAGCAGACCCATTTAATGCGAGTAATATCAGGGAAATGAACAAGATTTTATTACTAGTAGAATGAGTAACCAGTTCTTTTCTTTGAGTAACGCTATTTGTCTGCCTCTTTTCTTTCTTTTTTGCCAAATCTATTGACTCCTCAAACGTTTTGAGTCGAAATGGAATAATGCGTCTTATTGATTCGTCTTTTACAATTGCCTCATGCTTAAGGCTATCTACCAATGGTCTAGCTAATGAAGCCTTAACAGGAGTAATAAGATCAACCCAGTATGAAGATAGTCTTGGAGTAAGAAAAGGTATAACTATAATCTTTACAGACTTGTTAAGCATTCTTCCGTATCGTCTAATCATATCAATATATGACATTATTTCTGGTCCACCTAAGTCAAAGCACTTGCCTATAGTTTCTTTTGAATCAATAGATTTGGTTAAATAAGTGATAACATCATCTAACGCTATGGGTTGAGATTTTGTCAAAACCCATTTGGGGCAAACCATAACAGGAAGTCTTTCCACAAGATACTGCAACATTTGAAATGAACCTCCGCCTTGCCCAAGTATAATTGCCGCTCGGAATATCGTAACCTCTGCAGTTGACTCATTCAGAATTCGTCCAACTTCTAATCTACTTTTCATATGTTCAGATAGCTTGTCTTGTTGATGTTCATTTTCATGAACTAGTCCACCTAGATATATGATTCTATCAACTCTGCACTCAGTAGCAGCCTTTGAGAAATTTTCAGCTGCCATTCGATCTCTTTCTGAAAATTTTTTCCAATCCTTAGACGATCCTTCCATTGAATGAATCAGGTAGAATGCGATATTTACACCAGTCATTGCCTTAACTAGATCTGGGTATTTGGAAGCATCTGCATGAACAAATTTGAGATCCTGATTACTTGCATTACCAAATGATTCCTTTATCGACTCAATGTTACGAGTCATGCACCTAATCTCATACTTGCTATTTTCTGCTTCTTTTAGCAGTCTATTAACTAGATGACTACCTATGAATCCGCTACATCCTGTAACTAGAATTGTCAAGTGTCTTTCAATTGGGCTTGAGATGTTATTCTCATAGTTAGCGTGAAAAGATGTACTCTGTTTTAACAATATTCAATAGCCTCCGAATATATCCCAATCGAGAATCATATACATAAAATATAAAGGCTGCTCAACAAATTCGACTAGTGCTAACTTATTAACTCTTTTCAACTTCGTTTCCATCATAATACTCTACCTTTAAATAGTCTTGGAATTAGTTTTACTTAATAGTTAGGCACTATCATATAGATGTAGATAATTATTATAAATAATAAAAATATTTATTCTTTTTATGAGCCAAAACGAAGCATCTAAACAACAAAAAATGGATACACAATGGCCGGACTTAATAGGACAACTTTTTGATAGATTGACAGGAAAAGAAGCAATAATAACCTATAGCTTCAGAAGTCTAGAAGTAGAAATTCCACGAGCAGCAGGACCAGGGGGACAGAGTTTGGGTAGTGCAAAGTGGGTCTTTAATGGTGATTTGGTGATTAAGGCTCAGTCCCATTCTCAGAAACTTGATGATATATAAAGATAGTTTGTATAAATTGGAGAAACAAAATATTAGCGAGTTGTTTGGTCAATCTCTTAAATGTTTTAGATGTGGCAAGATAAAGGTAGATGTTGCAAGTCAACATACATTTGAAATCGACGCTGAAAATAATAAAATCATATTAAACTTGCTTTCTTTAAGAGAGTTTGCATTCATTGATAGCAAAAAGAGGAAAGCGAATGACTTAATAAGTTTAAGAGAAAAGATCTCAGAAGCAAAGGATTTTGCAAAATCTATTAGAAACAACGGGCTAACAATATCAATTCATTATAAGAGTAAAGAAATAATAATATTGGGAAAAGAAGCTAAACCGAAGATTTCAAGAATATTTACTGGCAGCAATGATATGCAGATAAAAAACATAAGACTACTCAAAAAATTCGATAATGAACTATGTGATACATATATTTGATACCAAGCAATGACGAAAAGTCGTTATTCCTATTCAGGCGTGATTTACGCCTTGAAGATAATACCGGACTTATATCGGCCTTAAATCACGGAGGGAGAGTTATTCCTTGCTTCATATTAGATGAACGGCTACTTGACTCTACTTCTATTAAATCAAAAAATAATAATGCTATACAATTTATGATAGAATCGCTAAAGGATCTAGACCAACAGCTAAAGCAAAAAAATGCAAGATTGCATCTATTCTTTGGGAGACCATACAATATTATTAGAGAGATAATAGTCAAAGAGAACATTGATTCAGTTCACTTCAATGATGATTACACGACTTTCAGCAAAATAAGGGATGATGGTATTTACAATTTATGCAAAAAGGAAGATATCAAATGTTTTCGATATTCTGACTCATTACTAATAAATGATCCTAGATCTATTGTGAAACCTTTTGATGGAAAACCGTATACGGTATTTACACATTTTTTCAATAAAGCAGTTCAAGTCTCTGTTATTAAACAAAAGAGAAACATTTACAAAAATTATTTTTCCAGTCATTCTCTATCACAGGAAATAAAACATAGAAAAAAAGAAGATACTTATAACCAGATTCTTGAGACATATAATCCAAACATCTATCTGCAGGGCGGTAGAAGTTATTGCTTGAAAATTCTAAAAAATATTAAGAAATATCAAGATTATCTACATAAAAAGGATTTTCCCGCTGAAGAGGCGACGACGGGATTATCAGCTCACATCAAATTTGGTACGTGTTCGATACGAGAGGTACATTGTACTATAAGAGAAAGTCTTGGAAATGATTCTCCTTTGTTAAGGCAATTATACTGGAGAGATTTTTTTACATATATCGCCCACCATTTTCCATATGTATTCAAACGACCATTTCAGCTTAAATATAAAAAGATGAAATGGAATAGTGATCTAAAGAAATTCAGACAGTGGTGTAGTGGCAAAACAGGATTTCCAATAGTGGATGCAGGGATGCGACAACTAAATTTGACAGGATTTATGCATAATAGAGTGAGACTAATTGTTGCGTCTTTTTTAACAAAGGATTTACATATAGACTGGAAATTTGGTGAAAGATACTTTGCAGAAAAACTAGTAGATTACGATCCTTGTGTAAATAATGGCAATTGGCAATGGGCGGCGTCTACAGGATGCGATGCACAACCATACTTCAGAATTTTTAATCCATGGATACAACAAAAAAAGTTTGATCCTCAATGCAAATACATAAAAAAGTTTGTACCAGAGCTAGCGAACTTACCTCCAGAACTTATTCATGAACTATATAAAAACAGGAGGCCACTAGAACAACAATTGAATTATCCATTGCCCATAGTCAGCCATAAATATGAGAGCAGAATTGCTATGCATCTTTACGCTTCTAACAGCTACCACTTTTTTCGATCTAGCAATGGCCAAATAAGATAATTTGATTCAATAACCGAGATCGCATTAATCAAGATAGTATTTAATCTTTTAAACAAGAACATAAAAGGATAAGTAATATCTGTCAAATAATGCGCACACAACTATTTTGTAGTGTTCTACAATTAGTTGGGCACTAGTTAGAATAGTTGAGCATTATTTATATACCTAACTAATAAGTATTAGAAAATATGGAGACTAAAACGACATCCCTTTGGGAAACCAATCAGAAAATGTATATCCTGTATTGCACAATTGCAGGATTCATATCAGTATGGGCGATCTCAGGATTGCTTGTGCTTGTCGACTACATTTCAGGAACTCCTTCTGGAACATTTTTCGCAGTAATTGGATTATCTTTAGGAATTAACGATCCGGCTACGGCTCAATTTGTAGGTCTTGGATTGCATTTGCTTACCGGTACTGTTGCTGGGAATATATATGGACAAGTATCATTATTTTGGAGAAAATTTGCTCCTAATAGATATCAACATGGTATAAAGACAGGGTTGATGGTAGGATTAGCACTATGGATCATATTATTTGTGCCGCTTGCTTCTTTTGGTATACAACCCAAGTTAGATTCTTTTCTCACATCTGCACCAAATCAGTACATTTTTGCAATTTCTAGCCATTTTCAAGGATTATATCCAGTTATAATCTTAGGTTCGCTAGCCTTTCATTTGCTCTACGGTAGTTTACTAGGTTTTCTTGCTGGTAGGATGACAGAACTTGGAACCTTTGTAGGTGGGAAAAAACCTATTTTATAATTAATAATTATTACTTCGGCTGAAAATAACTCTTGGGAAATAACTAATAAAAATAGTTCTTATTTGAAAGATACTAAAAACAAGTACTATTCAAAACAGTACGAGGTACAAACGCTGGTAGGCAGGTTGACTACCTGATCATGTTCAATCTATGGTTTATTGAACTGCGGCCTTACCATTCCTAATATCATTGTCATACCTTGTTCATGGTCTCGTAGCAATTGATTAACCATTTTTACTTCCGAAATTGCTCCTTGGATGTTCCCTGAGTTTATGTCTGTGATAGACTGTTTCAAATGTGTTCTTGTATTATTGAGAAATGAATATACAATATTGAGCATAGTTAACTGATGTGCATATAGTTGATCATTAGCAAGGTTCAATTCATAAATTGCACCTTTGGTATCATAGCCATTTATTTTTTTCATCTGCAGCCAACAAATGCGATTCTAGTGAATTGAAAGTAGAGTTCATCTCTCCGGCCATAGGAAGTTTCATTATCATCATTCCCTGTTGATGAAGTATTCTTAGTTGTCGAAGTAAGTTTAATTCCGAAATTGCCTGATCAGTATTTCCCGTCTTCAAAGCCTGCTCAGCGGCCAACAAATGCTCTCTTGAACTCTGAAGAACAGGATTAGACATTGCATCAAGAGCGGCCAACTGATATTGCTCGATTTGTTCTTTAGCATTATTCAACTGTCCAAGTGCTTCTTGAGCCTTTCCCATACCAAGATTTTTTAATACTTTCATCAAAAGTGAATCAGCAGTTTTAAAAGATAGTATCATACTCTGTGTAGCGTTATATGATTGTTGATTTTTTGTATGTTGTATAATACCAGTGTTGTTACGGTTTGCAGTTTGACTATTATTTTCAGAAATTCTTGAGTAAGAAACAACTCCAATGGCTGAAGTCGTGGTTATTGGTATTACTGTGATAAGTGGTGTTATTATTAGTATCATAATAGAAAACATCATTATGGATGATTTCTGTTTTTGCACTTCACATGATTTATACGCGGTAGATGATTATAAACATGCTCCCATTGGGACAATGATGGTTTAAGAAACCATTATTCTTTATTGCTAAAGACTTCACTTCTATTATTAGGTGTTTTAATAGCTAATCTGACTACAGACTGGTCAATTGAATGAAGGTCAAGATTACGTGCAGACAACTACAACTACTTTACACTATCATTATTATTTAGTAGCCCTAGAAGTCCATCCATTCTATCAAACATGTCATTGAGAATTTTTTGTTTCAATGCATGACTGTAACTCCGGAAAATTAACTCTACAGTAGTCTTTATTTCATCCCAATTATATGCATCGATACCATCTTTGATTAGTGTAGCATGACGTTCACTTTTTAGATGAGGGTTACAGTAGATGTATAAATGATTTAGTTGATAATGGGGAACATAAGCCTGCGCGTTTATATGATAAATGCCGCATGGATTAGTTGCTACCAACCCAACATCTTTGCAGATTTCGCAGCTGCCTCTTGTAATGCTAAATCAGGATCAGTATTTTCAAATTGAACTTCGTAGATTGCCTGTCGAATATTATTAGCAATTTGAGGATATTCAGGAATTGATGGTCGTGTTCCTGCAAACGGGATTATGGAGACTAATTGTCTATAATATGGATAAGATGAAGCGGTCACATTTAATAAATCACTTGTTCCCATGGAGATTTGAGTTGGCAGTAGTCCTTTTTGGCTTAGAAACGGACCAATTATCTCCGGCTCCAGGCTTGATTCAATCAGCTTCCATGCAAGATCCTTATGCGCAGATGTCTGGGGAATGCCTAATGCATATCCTCCCATCAGCGTTGCAGTTCGATTATTCTTATATGGTACTGGCATGGCTGGAATAAAGCCGACCCTATCTTCAAAGGTTTTCGCGGACACGTTTTGGAAAAATGGTACTGGTAGCCAGGAGCCTTCAATCATTACTGCGAACTTCCTATCAAGAAATTCCTGTCCCCAGAAGTGATTCTTCTGTGGTTTAATGCCAGCGTCAACCTGCTGTTCTATAAATTTCATAGCCCTTATACCTTCAGTGTTATTAAAGGCAGGAAACCAGTAACTGCCTTTTGTTGGATGTCCAGACTTCATCTTCAGTATCTCACCACCAAGCATCCACAGATACGGATACCACAAGTCAGGAGAATGACTAGCGCCTGTAAGATGTACTCCTTCTATTCCTTGAGGTCTAAGAACAGTGTTTAGTTTTTTTGCTGCCGCGATATATCCATCCCAAGTCTTTAATGAATCTGGATTGACACCTGCTTTACTTAATAGATCTTTCCAATACCACATACCTCTGATATCAGTCCATGCCCATATGCCATACACCTTTCCACCGTATATACCACCGTTCCAATTCTCATCATACCAGTCATTTTCTCTTCCCCAAACCTTGGTATAGTTTGTAAGATCAGTTAAAAGTCCATTTTGGGCGAACTCTCCAAGCCATATCTGATCGAAGGATACTAGATCAACCGATCCAGGTGCTTTTGTACCATTAAGTGTTTTTAGTATCTGAGATCGAATTTGATTTGATGGGTACTCTAGATAATTTAACTGGATATCCAAATTTGGATACAAAGGCTTCAACTTGGCCAGCGCGCGGTCAAGTAATAATTTTCCCAATTGGCGGTTATTATCTAATTGTACGAAAATAGCAGTTAGGACAACCTTTTGTTTATGTGAGGCTATCTGAGCAAAACTTGGTTGAGCAATAATTGCTGGGATAATTATGGTACTTGCTACTAACAACGTGATTAATAGGGGCGCATATTTAGTGGAGATTCTAATTATGGAATGGACTAGGATAATCTGAAGAGCAGATTCATTAGTTAAATCACAGTATATCCTAGTTAACTTTCCCGATACACTTCTCGAATCCGAGGCCGCCTTAAGCATATCAATCAAGACCATTACTGTTGACCGAATTGGTAGAACTATATTATAAAACACGAGTATTTATGATATACTAGTCTCTGTTAAGAGAAAATTACCATATTTCTGCTAAACTTAGGTAATACTCTGCAGACTGATCATAAAATATAATGGATCTTCTTTTATAATAACTATCTTTCTCTACAGAGATATTATCTGGTAGTGCCATCATGATAGAAATGCACAAAAATTTTTATCATCATAACTGAGCGTTGCTATATATCAAAACTACTATTTATGATAATATTTAGACTCTGGCGCGCCGCACAACTGTACAAGAAGTAGTATACAACATTTAGAGCATCTAATCACTTGTACATTTTTTAATTTTGTGGTATAGCTTTAACTTGTTATTTCATTTATTATTTTAATTAACTCCTCGTTTTGAATTGGTTTTTGAATAAATTGATTTTCCTTTATTTCACTCGATAAATGTTTAAATGCTCCGTAGATAGATTTATTAGCTGTTAGGAAACATACCCTCACTTTATCATCTATTTTTTTGATTTCTTTGTACAATTCAAAGCCATTTATATTTCTCATTTTAATATCAAGAATTAAAAGATCATAGAAATCCTTTCTAAAAGCTTGCAATGCTAAAAGAGGATCGTCAAACGCGTCAACTGCAAATCCGTCACCTTCCAAAATATTCTCAAATGTGAAACAAATATCAGGTTCATCGTCTACAATTAAGATTTTCTTTATTTTATGCATAGCCAATCTATTTCCGACGCGCGAATAGGTACTGTTTATTATTTACTAAGCATATATAAAAAAACTAGGATTTTTTTGTATCATTATATTTGAAAATACGCATGGAATGTACAGTGCAATTATATTATTGCAGTTTCTGATGAATTTTTATTCTTGTGAATACATCTTTGAAATTTAGTACTTATTAGGAATGTTCCCTTAATTATTTATATATAATTGATTACTTCGAGAATACTTATTTATGCTGATCATTAGATCAGACCACACGATACTCAGTTCAGAATAATGCTAAAACAAAACAATGCGCAAACATTGTTCCTGAATCATTCTATTTAGCAGTAGAGTTAGAAGGTGGTGAAGTGACATTGAATTCTACGGAATTCAACTCGGGACATATCTTAAGGATGTGAGAAATGTAATGTCAAATAAGGCATTGACGAATGAAAATGTCTCTAGAATAATAAATAATCTCAAGATTGATGCGGGCATAGATATATTAAAACAGACTGAAATCTAAACTAATCTACAATAACTATTTCGTCTGGTGATTTTTATTGTAATTGCGGTGGCGCGATTTATTTTATTGATCATTGGAATTATAACAAGAGGGGTTTATCCTCTCCAATAATGACGAACAAGATTAATTCTGGCCCAGAGGGTTGTGAATCAAATTTGACATGATTTTGAGGCCCTAGATAATAACAACATATTCATCAATCATAGAAATTTTAGGCTGTCATTGGCCCGGGTTCGGTGGGATGCAAGACAAATTTGACTCAATTTTGCCACCCATTACTATAGAGAGCAACTAAAAATACTCCCTATGTAATCCCACTCTTTAAGCACAAGATGATGAAAAATGCAAAAATGTCAGGATTTGCTGACCGTTGCGTTTGTCTTTGGAGGAATTCGGTTATGTATCGTTATCATTGCCTTATGATATGGGCACATCTCACCGAATTCAGTCATTGCCTCGTTTTCGCCATGTATTACTGTGTTTTCACAGTCAAGCCAAGAGCAGTTTTTCGACATTTTGTACTTTCTTCCTAAATTCTTTCGTAATTGCAGACATAAGTCTTTGGAATTCTAGATCCATTATTTCTACATCATCCATATTTTATTCACCTCGATATTACCTGTTCCCTTTCTACATCTAGGACAAATTATAGATGGAATATATTCATTGTCAGTATTCTGCATTTGCTTTCATCGCTTTCCTTTATTCTAATTCCTTGTGTTCTTATTCAGTCATCTCTCGTATTTCTTCAAACTTGACGTCATCGGACTTGAACATCTATTCATCTGGATGTAGCCTAACTGCTCCTGTATCTAATAAAATCTGAACTTTCCTTTACGTATATTCTGTTCTGCTACATAATCCACTCGTTTATCCGCTACTGGAGCCTAGACATAGGCGAAAGGTCGAATATCGTGCCATTGATTCTATTTTAATAGTCGAATTGTTGGACAGCAAAACGTAACAATTATGATTTAGATAGTGGTTATACTATGAAACTAAAACACAATACAGGACTATTGACCTTATTTCATCTGTTCCACTTTAGACGACGGTATTTCTAAGTCGCTATGCAATCGATTAT
>JARBAU010000299.1 GCA_029237525.1 Nitrososphaerales archaeon
AGATCATCATCAATTATTCAATAAATAATTGGCTTACTATAGCTGAAATGACCTTGTTATGATTTCTAATATTAATTTCTACTTGATTTGATTATTCTCATCTGTATCTGCAGTGATACCGTTACCCAATTCTTCATTAAACGCAATTTCTGATAACAGCTTTCTTTCCCGTGGCATTTTTGTTTTTTGTATTAATCTTTCAGGCAATACCTGATGTGTATCCTGATAACCTATTGCTATCATAATACCTAATTCAAAGTCTTCAGGTATATTGAAAACTTCCCTAGCTTTCTGTACCTCAAAGCCACCCATTTCGTGCATGATTAAGCCTTGATTAAATGCTTCAAGAAACATATTCTCGTTTGCTGCTCCTAGATCATGAAAATGAAGCCTATTATAATTTGAGTTATCTGAATAAGTTTTTTTGGTTATTGCACATATCAAGATTGGTGCCCTCTTGGCATAATCATTTATATCTTTTAGAACCGATTGTGCTTTCTTTAGCTTTTCAACATTCTCGCTTGTAAAAATAATATAGCGCCATGGCTGCTCATTACGAGAAGATGGTGCCCATCTAGCTGCTTCCAAAATTGATAATAACTTTGATCTTTCTACAGGCCGTGTAGAAAATGCTCTTGCACTCCATCTCTTTGCTATGAGCTCGCTTATGGGGTAGTCTGTTTTTGCAGGTTTTGTTATAAGTGTTGTCGTTGAATCTTTATTCAAGTCGTTCAAATGAACTCTTTATCTCTATTTCTAATATTGTTATTTATTAAATATGAATTGAAGGCTTCTAAAACAGTATGTCGAATACACTAGAACTTATATATATCCGATTCATACGTGCACACTGAAATCAGGCATAACTAATTTGTCGCGACCAAAATGCTACGATGTAAGAATAAATTCTAATTTATTATTGCGAATTGCCAATCGACTTGTACAATTCGAAGGCTAGGAGACAGATTGGACCAAATGACCTAGTAATCAATTAACAAAGTATGATATATTATTACAATATTGGTGATGATACTGCACCAGATTTCAAAGATCATGTTGACACAGCTGATCATTTTTATAAAGTTGAATACAATATTGGAGTCTGATATATGGATTCATTAACCTCGACAACATCATCGCAATCTATTGACAATGAAAAGCTTCAACAGTTTATGGGTAAGATCCTCTCCGATTTTGGAGGATCTGCTAGCGCTGTTTTAGTATACATTGGAGATAAGCTTGGGTTGTACAAAGCCATGTCTGATTTCGGAAAACCAATTACATCCCTGGAACTTGCAAATCTTACGGCAACCTCTGAACGCTATATAAGAGAATGGCTTGCCAATCAAGCCGCAGGTGGATACCTCACTTATGACCCGCCTTCTCAAAAGTACACTCTACCTTTCGAACATTCCCAAGTATTGGCAAATGAAAACAGTCCAGTATACGCGATTGGAGGTTTTCAAGTACTCATGTCATTTTATCGGGACGAGCCAAAATTTTTGGAGGCATTCAAGACGGGTAAGGGTATTGCTTGGGGAGAGCATGATAATGACCTGTTTGAGGGAACAGGAAAATTTGCCACACTGATCTATACTGCTAATTTAGTAAGCTCATGGATCCCTGCTCTTGATAATGGTAAAGTTGAACAGAGACTCAATCAACAAGTCGGTCTAGCAGTTGCTGATATTGGATGTGGTTATGGGACTTCTACAATACTAATGTCAAAGGCTTATCCTAATAGCAAGTTTTATGGATTTGATAACCATGCTCCCTCTATAGAGTATGCAAGAAATAAAGCAAAAGAAGAAGGTTTAGGGGAAGATAGAATACAATTTGACGTCGCATCTTCTACCAATTTCCCATTGTCCTTACAAGAAGCAGAAGGATATGATTTGATAACCTTCTTTGATTGCTTACATGACATGGAAGACCCACAAGGCGCAGCCGCTCACGCTTTTAAAATGCTCAAAAAACCTGATGGAATAGTAATGGTAGTAGAGCCATTTGCAAACGATAATCTGGAGGACAATCTGAATCCTTTAGGTCGAATGATGTACGCTGCTTCATCTATGATTTGTATACCAACATCATTAAATCAAAATGGACCTGCACTGGGATCACAAGCCGGAGAAGCAAGATTATCAAAAGTAGTCACTGCAGGTGGCTTTAAGTATTTTAAGCGTGCTACCCAAACCGACTTTAATATAGTATATGAAGCTAAAGCTTAGGCCATTGATAATGTCGCTGATTGGTATATGCAAAAGTGTGCAGATTAGCAACAAACATCAATAATTTGTACTAGGTTTGTTACAAGTCCCATTAATCCTTCCTCCTCTTCAACTTGATCAACATTCAACACTTTCCTAAATAGACTAAATGCGTCGTTATAGAGTTTTGCTTCTTTATCCAGAATCTTATAAGCATTATTGTAATATCTATTAATATCCCGAGACGACTTACCTACAAAAAGACTTGGGTATATTCAAAACACAAATCGAGTCTAGAAATTTTTCTATGATTTGAATATGTAATTAAAAATCGTTTAATATAGTTTTTCAAATGTGATAGTGATATGCCTCAAAAATGCTACAACGAGACAAAACTACTGTGCCCGCTTATTTTAGTCATTTGATCTCGAGAAAACAGGTTTTATGCCTAACAGATACAGTAGTAACTAATTAATTGATAACTAATAGAATTAGGGAAAATCTATTCAAATAAGGAAAAACAGGGAATTTAGTTGCATGAGGTCGATGAAACCGTTATAATTTAGCCATTAACGGTTACAGGTATAAAACCTATTAACTAGGTGAAAAGGTTAAAAGCGATTTAGTAGAAAGAAAGGTAGTATCAAAAATTTTGAGTTTAAGAGTCGAATATTTGTCGCGAAAGGTTAGACCAATATTAAAGGATATTGCCAAAGCAATAATGTCTGGTCTCCCAATACCAACTGATTAGCCTACATGCAGATAGAATATGTAATGAGTCTGAGTCAGGCCCAATTAGTACGGTGGACTATAACGAATCTGCGTTTTATACACTAAAAGACATACTGTGTGTTACAAAATAATCAGATGGAATAATGCAATTTTGCTCTTGTATGATCTTTTATAGTGTCAATAATTAACATTCACAATAGCTGAATGATTGTATATGTGCTTTCATCTGAAATGAAGGCATCAGCATTAGACATGCGCTGATCTTGATTTTCTGTCCCGCATACATTCAATCTTCACTACTTACTGCTTCCATCTCCCTTAATTGTTCTTAGCCAAGAAATATGCTGTGAACTACATCTCTAATTCTGTCAGATTGTCTTCTACCAGTCTCATATTGTGTTTTGGGTTCATCATCTTCTGTTTCTTTTCGATCTGTTTGTAAATAATTCTCTTAATTTTGTATGAAGTTAGTTCTTTTGGTAATTACGGACACTCTGGTATACGATTTCTATAGGTTATGGAGCAGTAGGACGACGGAGGATTGGCCACTTCGTTTGCAATGTCGAATCTTGCTTTTTATCAAACTTTCCTCCTCGCCATCATAGGCTGATCTTAATCTTAGTGTTTATGGCTTCGATAATAGTACTTACATTTAGTCTTTTAACTGGTGGATGTGTAGTGATATCGCATTAGTTAGTTTGCTGCCTCGTAGCTTTACTCTGGACATAGTCCTAACGAGCTTTCTTTACTGTTCGAAGAGAGATTCCAATAGGTCAAGACAATGTTGATGACCTTACTTATCGCATGCTTCTGAAACAGATCTAGTAGTTTATGCAAGTCATTCATTACCTCAAGTCATTCATTACCTCATTTTTATTCATTATGATAAAATGAGTGGTGGTGCTGCACCTCATTTTGCTCCCATCTTCCTTGCAAATGATCTATTTAATGTCTGGTTACTCTCCCTATTTCTGAGCATGGCAGCAGGAGTCTATCCAGCCTGGAAGGCATCTCGTCTGTCTCCATTAGAGGCACTAAGAAGGTAATCGGTAGTGAGGCAAGTGAGTGAGTGAATCCCCGTCCAAGGAGGATGTAATGTATCCAAGTACTTGAATAACGTCCTCCGGATAAGTATAGAACCAAATCAAATATTTGTCGCCAAAGTAGCAGTTGGTTGCCGGCAAAATGTCACAATCGATTGACCAATCTGAAGTTCATGACATGGCGTATCAATGAGGCACCACTTATTCTGCTAGTATCGTCATGGGTAGTGTAGACTACCCACTAACCACATTGATTGCCACTGACAGCATGTCCCGGCAAAAACAAAGTAAGCATTTTGCCGGCAAAAAGGGCAGATAGTTGCCGGCAAAAGATCACAACAAACCATAACTGAGGATACTACTGCGGCTTTACAATGAGTCAGCAGGATGTGAAAATGTCATTGGGTAATAGGTAATCCCTCCTGACTATCTAGTAATACAAACTAGAAAATACCGGCAAACACAATGTGCAGGCAAAAGCCACGCTGAGCTTGAGTCTGAGGCAGCTGGGTGGAAACGAGCTAGCTCAACTTTGTCTTTGTGCCATGCATGCATGAGTAGTGTGTCATTTTCTCCTGACTGCTTTGATTGCAACGGCCGGCATATGTTGGCAAGATATAGTAGGCATATGCCGGCAAAAATGCACATCAAGCTTTAGGATTAGACAGGGGTGAGCCAAAATGCCAATATAACCTAAATATGTATCCTGGGTAACAAGTAAGCCACTGGTGTAGCTTGTGACAACTCGGGGCAGTCTCAAGGTATAGCTAATAGTGTACAGAAAAAAGAAAACAGATAGTTATCGGGAAAAATTCTTGATGGACTATTGGCCAAAACGGCAGACATGACAACGTAGATCTGCTGCTCTTGTATCATTCATGTGTAGCATGATGCCCCATCTGACAACTTTGATAGTGATATAGATAGCATATGCCGGAAAACGCATGACAGCGCAAGGTTATGCGTCTACCGACAAAGAATCACAACGGACTTGACTGAAGTATGAGGCAGTACCTTTCTCCTTGCATACTAATATGATCTAATATTATACGGGTAGTCATATCACCCTACTGACATCTTTGGTACAACGGATAAAAATATGCAGGCAAAGGAAGTGAATGGAATGCAAGTATGAGAAGACCTTTGGTGAGTAAATGGGCTCAGGCATGGTTAATCTGCCAAACTACTGGCAATTTATGTAGGAAGTGCTTACTAGTTGTTGTACTTGCACAGATAGGTTACATTTCTAATTGCCCTCATTGGTTACACTTTGCTGCTTATTCGTAGTATGTATACTAGACGTAATTAATCTTTGTAGGAACATCTCTGATGGAGTGAGGCCATTGATTCCTCCATGCTCCCTTGCTTCATTGTATGCTTTAACAAACATATCATATCTTTGCTTACCATCATCTATGTTTAGTATATCTTCTAATGCTAGAAATTCATTCTTTACTATCTTGTTATATGCCTCAACTTTGCCTTGTAACTGTGGATAGGAATTTGGTATCTGTTTGTCTTTTATTTGATTGTGTACAAGGAAATGTCTAGACGTAAACTGTTTACCGTTATCATGCATTATCTTCTTAGGCTTACCATTAATGATTATCCAATCCTCTAACACGTTAAGAACATCTACAGACCTCTTTCTTTCAGACCATCTTATTGCTACTTTTCTGGAACAAATAATTAAAGCTTTACCGATTGTAGACAATCCCGGGCCCAGTTTATTTAAAAATCATGCGCATTTACTCCACAAGTATGGGGAGTGTGCCTCCCAGACTACCACATATACTTGATATTATGACTTATTCTAAATTAAATTAAACCTGATCCATCTATCGGAAATCTAAGTGTGGACTTGGTTAGTTTTGCTATGGGAATGTAAATCGATTGAGGATTGGTTCCAACGGTATCTACAAAGCTGAAATCACTAGTCATTTTATTTAATTCTACGAATTTCTTGTTTGGAATTTCACTGAGAACATGATAATGAGCAACGATTCCACCTACAATTCCTGTGTGTATGAAAAGTATTGCCTTCTCATGATAAGTAATATAGTAAAGTAATGGAGTAATAGACATAAAGGACTGTGATGTATAAAGAATAACCCTAAGCATATCCTTTAGATTTTCATATTCTAAATAAGTAGTGAACCATTCAGCTTGCGACAATATGTTGTCAACTCGTTTAATTAGCTTATTATATTTTTTGATATCAGCTAATAATAAGTATAGATCGAACAGTCATGCCCATCTCTTTTCAGTTACTGACATACTGAACAATACGAGCCAATAAATTGTTGGAATCATATTGGTTAGACAAGGCTAGCCAGAGATGTGAACAGACATAATCATTATGTTAGGTTTTGCAACTTTTTACATTTAGATACTTAACAATCAATTCATTAATCATCTTTTGCTACTGCAATACTAAAAGCATGAATGATGATTCAGATGAATGGGGCTCACCTTTTGAGCTAGCAGTTCTATTGTATTCCCTATGTTGTTCAAATTCAGAAGAGTATTATTGAATTAAAATTCCACTTTCATTTGTTATTATGGTCAATATGGGTTGTATTAAGCCACTATTCATTTAAAGTATAGTTTTCACTAAAATTGGAAGATGGCAGTGATCGCATTGATAATGATGATGACAATATCGGTTTGCTTACCCTAGTTTGTCTATACCGTCTATAATCCTCATCCACTTCTATTGCTGATGCAAATATCTTACTTTTTATTGATTTGGATGTACCGCAAATACCAGCAAACAAGTCCTAGAACATGCCAGACAATACACACAGCATGGGAGTTGACATATTATATGAGCAATCTAAGAATAACCTACAAGGACTTTAATCAATACTTGGTGGATTTTTGGGAAGTGTGGGAAGTCACAAGATTCCGGTAGTAGCAATGGTGGCGCGATTGGAGATATGCCTGGCATCCTCATTCTCTATCATTAGTGGTTTTTGCTTATCATATGCGTCAGTTATGGCCACCATTAAATTCAAAATCCACCATGCTTTTTCTTCATCTAAAGCAAGCAGCCTACATCTCATTAGATTTTCTATTCCTTAACAAACTTAGTAACTCTGGTATATCTCTATCATTATAGTATATTATAATTTCATTTGGCAATAAACAAATACTAAAGTTGTTAAATAATAATCTCACAACATAAAAATTGTGATGATCTATTATGTTAAAAAAGATATGCGTAATCACCATCCATGATGTTAGTGCCTTTCAAAGCCATTTGTCTAAAACAATTGAAACCATGAAACTAATTGACGATCTTGGCGTAAAATATAATCTAGCGATTATTTCAAATTATCTTAAGAAATATCCTGTTACTATAGATAATTTTACACGTATTATTGATAAATTCATCACCAAGGATAAATCAAATATCGCACTGCATGGTCTCTATCACGAATACAGACAATCTATCGAAGATTTTAATATACTTACTGCGGAAGAGACTAAGGAGGAAATCACAAAGGGCATCCTAATATTAAAGGATGCAAAAATACAACAACCCAAAGTGTTTATATCTCCTGCTTGGCATATCAGTCCTTCTACGGCCCAGGCATTACATGAATTGGGCTTTGAGATATCAGAATCTATGAACCAGATCGAACTCATTCAGAAAGATATTATAATAGTGACACAACAGGTGATGAATTGGGATATATCTGGCGATTCACAGCAAAATAAACCTACAATTAAACAAAATCAACAGATCTATGAAAAAATAATGCGAGGATTTAAACCATCATTATTGCGTCTTGCACTGCATCCACCGCATGATCCTCCTGAAGTCTTAGATCAACAACTCGAAATGATAGAAGGATTAAAAAATAAAGCAAATTATAGTTTCAAAACATATGACGATTTTTTTAAAGAAGGGGTTCAGGAGTAGTAAGCAATTGACACGATAGTTATAGCTTGTACTGTTCGAAATTGACTGTTTGAGGAGCATTGTTACAATACCGCATGTGATAACTAGATTATATAAGAACAAATATGAAGTGAAACACTTTAAACAGCGATACTTCCCATCTTCTTTAGGCCAGGATGCAGAATAATGAACTAAGGAATCTCACAAAACAAATACAACTTCAAAGCGTTAGGAGAATAAAGTGAACTTGCAAAAGTGCCCTTCATTATGGTCCTTGATGGGTATATAAGGAATTTTATCTAGGAATTAATAATGTCACAAAATATACCACAAGAGGCTACAAAATTAAAGAAACTAACAAAGGTTACAGCAAGGTATATCGAAATGGAACAGTTCAAAGATTCAGATCATCATACAGGTTACTTTTGTTACAATTGTATATACCTTATGAAACCAAATCATTGTACTATAGTAGATGCGGGTCAGGACATAAGAGGCCACGATTCAGGTGAAATTGCTCCAACATATGATCTAGAAAGTTATTTCACCAACATATGATCTGATTGACATAAGCCCATATTAAAAATCTAATAGTAGTCCTTGTACTACTAAGAAGCAGCGGCTTCTTTAGCTAACTTTATACACAACTTGAGATGCCTTTGCCCCTGTTTTAGAATTGAAGATATAGTATTTGATAATTGTTTGCTACTTTACTTTTTTTGCTAAGGTCGCAAGGACCTCGTAGTGGGTTACTTCGCCGCCTTCGGCAAGACATAAGAATTCTATTGCTTCAAATGAATCAGGATTTTCTCCTAAGTAGGTCTTCATCATCTCCGATGCTTTCAGTTCCGTTTCATGAGCTGCTTCATTTATCGTTGTAGAATCGAGCGACCCCGATAATTTCTTAACTATTTGTTGAAGTTTCAACTGGTGATTTCCAGCTTCCTTCTGCATATTCGTAAGCTTTGATAACATACCTCTTTTATCTTATAATCCCATTGAGGATAGTTCTTGCACTGCCTTTTGTGCAGCCAATTCCAAACCGAGACATTCCCCTATCTTTTGTTCTAATTTTTCTTTTTTATCATTTTGTTTAGACATGTTGAATGTAGTACGATATACATACTAGAAATATCTATCAAATAACATATGATTATGTAAATGATAGGGTTTGAGCCATGTATCGTAGATGAATAAAAATTCTCACTTTTATCAAATACATGAAAGTCGGTAACAAGGTTAATCATATGAAATTGAAATTCCAGAATAAAATTACTTTAGTTTTCATTATATAATGATTCACCAATTGCTAAATAATATTATGCAGATAGCGCTGATATGGTATTAGGAATGCTATGGACCATCATTTTGATTATAGTAGCTATAATAGTCATTATACTACTACTAAAGCTAGTCTTTGCAATAATAGCAATAGGTCCGATTGCAATGGAAGGACAACAGCAAGAATTATACATGATACATGAGATGTTAACGCAAACTCAATCTCTAGCCTTGGTTATCAAAATATAGAATGTTCATATTTTTATCAGTTTAATTTGTTAGGTCTGTCTGTCCGCCTTCTTAGATTTACTGTCATTTGCTTCTTGTCTAAACATCTCGGCGGTATTTGGGCCAGGACTTTGTGCTTTAATTGCTTCCTCTTTTCGTTCTTCTGCTTTAACATTTCGTAGGCTTTTATTATCTTTATTTGTCATACCATTATCACTATCTTATAATCTATCAATATTTTCATAACAAAGAAATAAAACCAGACGTGCCAATTTAATAGTCAAATATGTCCACTCTAACTCCTGCTAGAATCAAGTATAAGACCATCCAAGGGCTCGCATAACAGACTACTCTTATAGTAGAGTCAATGGTAAAAAAAGTGGTATAATAAACCAGAGTATGTAGCAGTTGCCGACACGCATATGTTGTATAGTATAGTACTAAAGGACTGTCTCATACGCAACTCTACTGTTAATTTCTATCATGTCCAGCCAGCAATATGATATCTGTAGTGATTGGAAATAAAAATAAATTAACTTTATTTGCAAGTTATTCGAAACATGATTACTATTAGGTGTTAGACTGGCTAGGCAGCATTTGCGAGCAGACAAAAATCTGAACAGAAAGATATCGCTCGCAAATATATGATAAATATTGGCGCTTTTTCCAGTCTAACACCGTTAAATACTATATTCAATATCGTATTAGAAGATGGTAATTATTTGCAGCCACTTATGTCTGCAATTCTTGATCTCACTGTTGTTTAGTTTCTTACTATGCCACTGACAATACCAAAACGACTCCAAACTAGCGATAACCCGCTAATAGCACCAATCATAGTAAACCAACCTGCCTTTTTTTACTGCATTAAAACTATCATTTTCATGTCTATAATACCCAATATCATTATAATCTCCTGCTTTTGCAAAGTCATCAGAAATATCATAGTCTGGATTTATGATAAATCCAGTTCTGAAGACGAGACAAAAAGACTACTGCCAGAGTCAGATCTGGCAGACAATCTTTATCAGATGCAGGTCTTTTAGGTCTGAGTTTATGTCAAATTGAGTCTTTTGGGTATAATAGACTAGTTTCATAAGGTATATACCAGTTGTAGTGCATTTGACTTTGATTTAGTGTTATGAAATAAATCAGATTAAAAACATTTTCTAGATTGAGAGATCGAATGTATAGACTGACATCTGGATAAGATGATAGAATTATGCACGTCTACGGGAAGACGCGCCAAATAGCACTCTACATTAGAAACGATGGAAAGAGGCCTGGTTCGCTGCCCTCAACCAAACCCGGCTGCTAACAAAGACTCTATCAGGGTTTTTGATACGTGCTGGAATGCCTTTATGGTATTTCCGCCCATTTTCGACAGTTCCTTAGCACTTTCTTTGCAGTCTGAACAGATGTATTGAGCGTTTGCAGATTTGCAGATTTCGTATTGTTTGCTAATCTTGGAGAAATCATCCAACGTGACCAAAGTTGAAATGAGTTAACTATTATGTCCTTTTCAGATTCTATAAATGCATCAGCAACTTCTCTAATTGCTTGAATTGTATTTTCTTGATAATCAGAAATAACATCTGTATAACGTGAAATTTCTCTTCTTGCTTCGTTTATTGTTTTCTTAATGTTATCTTTAGATTCATCCAACGCCTTGGTTATTACTTGTTCCTGTTAGCGTTGAAGCTGCGAATATGTTTCTGTCATACTATTATCTTCTTTTCGATCTTGTCTTTTTGATGTTGACATTCAATACGTACCATTGACTATATGTTATATAATGACTAGTAGCCATTCGCATTTAATGATTTATAATGGTAATTTGGTTACAACACTTCGTAATGGTATAGAAAGTAAGATCAACTCTGGGGATATGAAAAATGATAGGCACTATAAAGTAGCTTTTGTTAACATTGGCAAAAGCCGATAAACTATCGCGCTAATTTTTCTTGAAATATTAGGACTGCTTCGCCTGGATTTAATAATTTGCTGAGTCATGAATTAGTCAGCTGGTGTGATACTCACAGGGGTAAATGGTGATTATGTCAACATGGTTCAACAGTATTGAGAAAAATTATGGTTTTTTGACACTTGATTTTGACCTTGATTCCGCTTTTGATTTTATCATTCTGCGTAAAAAATATGTCAAGAACTATTAAATAACTGCTGATACAGGTATCTGCGCGCCCCTTCTAAGGGACGTACTCGCTTCGTTCCACGACAAAGCAAGCAAGCATACATGGGATGGTGACCTGCTGGTAGTGGCAGCGGGTCATTTCCCTGGTTGATTAATTAGATTACCTCTGACTTCTCTTATTCTTGAAACTAGCAGTATATGATTTAAGTTTAGCCTTGGTTTCCTGCTGGTTAGTCTTTTTCATTATCTCTGCAGTCGCTTATTTCATCAGTTTGTCAACCGGCTGCCTGTGATTCAAATCATATGCTTGTTTAGCTGTCAAAAATACTGTCAAAAATACCGCTTATTATCCTCAGGACTAGGTAAGTAATACTGTAAAACCTTATCTATGGTGTAAATTCCCTTTTTATGACGTAGCATTGTTTATCTAGATATAGCCGTTAACGGATATCCTTACTATTAACTTGCCGCTGCTATGCAGGCAAGTAGGACAGGTAGACAGAAAGGTCAATTCATAAGAATTTTCTAAAGCGCTTTTGTTAGTTATTGTACACACGACTTTTTAGCATTCAAACAAACGAAGGTTGTTTCTGACATGACCAACACATATGGAATAGGATTCAGTACCGGCATAGAAGAGTGCGATAATCTCTTGCTAGTCACTATGCTGGTACTGAATTTATGAATCAATGGATTGAGTGTTTTTAATCATAAGGTCCACGTATTGTATACGCAGTATTAGGCATATGCCCTACAGCGACTATGCTCTCTTTCTGGTCAAGTCCAAGTCCTTGGTTATCCCCTGCCCAAGTATGGCCACCGATAAAAGTAAATAAAATTGACGTATTAGATTGCTACCAACAACGAAGCGAAGCATTAGTCAGTTGGATAGAGTAACACCCAAAGCCAAAAGTTGCAGTTAGATAGGCTAGTACCATTCTTAATTTATCACATATGACAAAAAGTTATGACAACAGCTATAGTAGTAACAACAAACTATATCGCACGACCAGCGGGTCGCCTATAATCTTGAATGTTAAATAATTATGATCCATAAAGTGAACGCTAATTATTTTTCAAGTATACAATATTGTCATCACTTTTTATTTTATTTTTTAATTCTTAGGTTTAATTCAAAGCAATAAAATTCATCTGAAACGCAAACACAAAGATATCGTAAGTCGATCTCACAGGGATAAGAAGAAGAAAGGAGGGTCTGTGACACTAACTAAATTAGAATCAAATTTGACGCTTGACAACAATCATCTATATGTTCTGTCTCAGATTAGCGGATTAAGTCTGAGGAGATTAGATTCAGACAACTGGTTTTCAAATGCCATTTTTGATAAGAAAGCATAATGATTTGAAGGAAAGTTAGATATGCGTGAAAATCACAGCCAATTGATTTCAGATCTTTTGCCTTCGCTCAAGCTGTCCAATAAATTTTAGAACTATTAAGATTTTTGGTGGGGGATTATTATATCTAATATCTATTATAATAATGTGATACATAAATCAGTTAATGTACACAGATAGAGAAAGAAGTGGAGAACCAGCCATGTGTAGCAAATGCAACTCAACATTTGAGAGCGAATCTGAATTTATGCAACATTATGATAGTCAACACAGCTCATAGAATATTAAATTAATTTAACTGTAATGATGATCTTTAGTAACGCGGCCAATGCAAGACATAGCGTGTTATTAGCCATTTCTGAACTATGGACCATATCATCTACTTACAATCACAAATGTCAAAGAATGGAATAGATTACAGTGAAGCTGTATATTATAGGTAGGCATCCTTTTTACTGAGGTATTATTTAACGTAATAGTAGATATTTTCTGTTCTTCAATCTTTGCCTTTTGTTATATGATGTAAATAAATATTTTGGATAACTGAAGTAATATTTGAGCAACGAGAATGATCATTCTAATTTGAAGATATGCCTCGTAAGACTATTGATAATGATGGTAATAATGACACTCTTTCAAACAGGAAAGAAGAAAAGGATTCTCTGTTAGTGAGAAACAAACAGCCTGAAGAACAGTTACCCATTGGACAAGATTTTGAAACTGAAGTACTTGAAGAAAAAGATGAGGAACAAACATCAACAGTACCAATTAAAGAAGAGGAAAGTGGAATTTCTCGAAAGAAAAAGCAAAAGCAAAGAAAAAAGAAAAGATCGATTAAACCTACTGCTAGAATGGCTGAAACCGATCATGTAGCAGACTTAAAAAGACAGCTTGCGAAACAGACTAGTAACATAGATCAAATAACAAAAATTCTTAAACCATTGCAAAAGTACATTATAACAACAGAAAGACAGTTCAAGTCAGTCAAACAAATTGAAGTACAGATAAAACAACTGCAAAAACAAACATCCGATATTCTAAAAGCTATTCGAAAGATCAAATAATAGGATATGTATAAGGAGAAAATTGTTATTCATATTCGCTTGCTTCTGAACTAGCAATTATGAATCATAATCATAATACGCCAATCCATGTGTCTACAACTCAAGAATAAAACTAATCAAAAGCGAAATAAGGAGTGTCGATCCTATTATTGAAACAGGATTCATAAGTAGTACATTCAGCGACGATTGTGCCGATGTTAACGTCGCACGCTATACGTTTCTCAATCTCTGGCTTTATTTTTTTGGCTAAGGCAGTATAATTAGCGATTCCTGATTGAACTGCGGAATAGTATAATGCATTAGATGACAATATTTCACGAATAATTTCTAATACTGAAACTGGCTTGTCAAAAAAAGACATTTTGATAATATGTTATCACGATAACTCAGAGTATTAAATGTGTCTATCAAAGACGAAAACAATATATAATGTTATAGATATTACAAATTGATAGGTAGAAACACAATATGTGGAGAGATCCGTGGAGATTTAGTTCAAGAATCTTTGAGGACGTCGATAGAGAATTCGCTGAAGCTGAAGACATGGTCGGTCGGCTGTTCAAAACCGTAAGAGAAGGATTTCCATCTGAAATAGACACCATGCCATATTATTATGGCTATCAGGTTTCAGTAGGTCCCGATGGAAAACCTAGAGTAAGAGAATTTGGAAACGTTAGACCAGCAGCAAAGGGTTTGATCGAAAAAACAGGGATCAGAGAGCCATTGGTAGATACATCCGTAGACGAGAAAGATAACACACTTGTAATTACAGCAGAGATGCCAGGGGTGACAAAAGAAGATGTTAAAGTGAACATTCACGAAAATTATGTCTCTATACACGCTGAAAAGGACGATAAAAAATATCATTCAGACATACCGATAAATAGCGAGTTGGATAGTAAATCTGCAAAAGCAGTCTACTCTAATGGAATACTGGAACTAAAAATTAAGCTGAAAAAAGCTCCAGCACCACAGGCTACAGAGGTAAAAGTAGAGTAACAACAAGAAATACCAATTCTATTTTTATTTGAAAAATTTGGATGTGAGATGAGAGTATATGGTGAAGGGTGATACTTCCAATAATAACAATAATAACAATAAAAAATCAATACTTAGAATTGCCGAGACTGATCCAAAGTTTGTTGGCAGGGGTATAGCATTAATTGATCCAAAGTCAATGGAGGAATTATCATTATCAACTGGAGACGTAATTGAAATAGCTGGCAAAAAGAAAACATTCGCTTTACTCTGGTCTGGCCAGCAAGTTGATTATAGAAAAGGATTGATTAGAATCGATGGCTATACTCGTAATAATCTAGCCTCAGGAATAGACGATAATGTGACCATACGAAAGGTTAGTAACGTAACAAAAGCAGAACAAATAGTAGTGTACCCTACTGAGGAGCTAAATATTGTAGGACTGGAGGAACACTTACCAGAATTATTAGAAGGACGCATTTTAGCTAAAGGAGATATTATTCCATTAAATTTAATGGGCAAAAAAATTGGTTTTGTTATTACTAGTATATCGCCACAGAATTCAAGTGTTGCATCACTAGTCGATAGACGCATTACTGAATTTATTATTAGCTCTGTTCCTAGAAATGCGACAGGGCAGGGCATTATTCCGAGAATTACCTACGAAGACATAGGTGGACTTAAAAATGAAGTTCAAAAAGTTAGGGAAATGATTGAGCTTCCACTAAGACATCCAGAAATATTTGAAAGAATAGGTATAGAAGCTCCAAAAGGAGTTTTGTTGTATGGTCCTCCTGGTACTGGTAAGACCCTATTAGCAAAGGCAGTAGCCAGTGAGACAAATGCTAATTTCTTTTCTATAGGAGGTCCTGAAATAATGAGCAAGTTTTATGGCGAAAGTGAGGAGAGGTTGAGAGAAACATTTAAACAGGCTCAGGAAAACGCACCTTCCATAATATTTATTGATGAGATAGATTCTATAGCACCAAAAAGAGAGGAAGTCTCGGGTGACGTTGAAAAGAGAATAGTATCCCAACTGTTAACACTAATGGATGGATTAGAAGCAAGAGGCAAGCTCGTAGTAATAGGTGCTACCAATCGGCCAAATGCATTGGATCTCGCATTAAGAAGACCAGGAAGATTCGATAGAGAAATCGAAATAGGAATACCAAATCAAGAGGGCAGATTTGATATTTTACAAATTCATACTCGAGGTATGCCGTTAACAGATAATGTTGA
>JARBAU010000300.1 GCA_029237525.1 Nitrososphaerales archaeon
AATAAGACTATTTATGCCTTTTCTAATATCGGGATATCTTGAACGTCCACTGAATTCTGGTAGTGCAAAATTTGTTTGTTCGTTTTTTAATATAGTAGTGATTCTCTTCTAAAGTTGCTAGATGTTCTATGTGAAAAATTTAGACAACAAAATCCCAAATACGAAAGACCACTACCTTTCATATAAGAATAAGAACATGATTTTCATAATCTACAAATCCTATTCTTTCAATATCGTTTTTATATTACAGTAATGTCTAATATATCTAATAGATATATTGCTTTTAAAAATTTATATGAATTGATGACTGAAGTTGATTCTATGTTTAATGATGTGCAAATTTTAGGTGCCTAAAATGTTAATAAAGCTAAAATATTTGAATTTATCCTTAGAACAAACTCTCATGCTGAGTTCAGTGACTCAGTAACGCCCTGACAATAAAAATGATGCATCAATGAAAATATATTTAATACATAAGGACCTATCTTGCTTATCAGAACAGATGATGGCTAGTTCATTTCATTTTCATTGGTCATGTATTTATCATTAACAGCACAATATTCTGCTTAATAATTTTCTATGACAATTAATTATATATCAATGAATTATATGTAGAGTAACTTCTAATAAATTGTGATTAGGATTGTTGGATGGCTTTGTTATATCGTCGACCCCATTTCACGTCTTAGATCTTTTTGGGACTTTTATATTTGCAATTACCGGTGGTATGAAAGCTATCGAACATAAACTAGATATAGTGGGAGTTATTGTGCTATCTGGAACTGCAGGACTAGCTGGAGGAATTATTAGAGATGTAGTATTGGGGCATACGCCGCCTGTAGCCATAATAGATCCATCGTATGTAATAATAACATCAATTACTGGGATTAGTATTCTCTTACTATACCATTTTTTAAAAAATCTAATTAAACTATTTCTGACATTTGACGCATTTGGTCTAGGAATATTTAGTTTATTAGGTGCTAACATTGCTTATAGCATGTTTGGTTTCAACTTGCTCATTATGATGGTCTCTGGAATTATAACGGCAGTCGGCGGGGGTATATTGCGCGACATATTTGTAAACGAAATCCCGTTAGTTTTCAGGAAGGAATTATATGTATCTCTGAGTTTTGCAGGAATTCTCTTATTCTTTATTATGCTTCATTTAGGTATGACTGTAGTATTTTCGACTATGTTGGGAATCATTTTTATAACCTTTGGTCGGATAGCCGCTATCAAATATAACTGGAATTTACCAACGCGAATTTTTAGAGATACGAATTGATTGATAGAATGCATATCGACAGCTCTAATTTAATACAGTTAGATGGACGTCCCGCGATAGGAAGATCCTATATAAAGAATTGTGTCCAATTCCGAATCTGGTATACCGTTCTGAAGTGTGGTATAAACACGTGTAGAATTCAAAGAATTGGCGCAAAATTTTTTTGAAACGATTTATTATTCCTTATCATCACTCATCGTAATATACTTAAAATGATGCTAGAATACTACAAATAACATAAGAGAAATAGAAATATATCAAATATCTTAGCAAACTTTTATAAAGAATTGCTATAATTATTTATATATATGTTGATAATGATTCGGTATGGAAGTGATTAAAACTGATCTTGTATATAGATTCATTTGAAAAGTCCAATTATAGATAAATGATTCTAACTAATTGCAATTTAGAAGATGTATCTGTACTAATTAACTTATTACCTATTTGTCAAATCTAGTTACGAATAACTTTAAATTGGTAATACTTACAGCAAGTGTTATATGCCAGTAGGAATTGATGATCTGGCTATCTATATTCCAAAGCTTTACGTTGACTACAAGGATTTTGCTAAAGCTAGAGGTATTGATCCACAGAAGTTAGAGTACGGTATTGGAATAAGAAAGATGGCTTTGGTAGATACAAATCAGGATCCCGCATGTATGGCTGCTAACGCCTGTCTAAAATTAATGGAAAGAAATCACCTACATCCTAAAGATATAGGTCGAATGTATGTTGCTACCGAGTCTGGATTAGATGAATCTAAGGCTATGAATTCTTTTGTGGTAGGGATGCTAGAACAGGTTTATGGGGAGGATGCCTTTGAGCATGCAGGTGGAATCGAATGCAAATTCGCCTGCGTCAGTGGATCGTATGCTATTTATGATAATGCAAATTGGATAAGAGCTGATGAAAACAATGGTAAGGCTGCTATTGTAATTGTGAGTGACATAGCAAAATATGATATCGGATCTGCGGGAGAGTATACACAAGGTGCAGGAGCAATTGCGATTCTTGTAAAGGATAATCCTCGATTGTTAAGCTTTGATCAAAAGGTTACATCTACTATCATAAAGAATGAGTATGACTTTTACAGACCAATTGGAAAAGAAACACCTCTTGTAAATGGAAATTATTCAAATTTGCTTTATTTGATCCAAGTACGAAAGGCTTTTGATGGTTACAAAGAGAAGGCAATCAAAACCGGCTTAATTTCGCTTAAAGATGGAGAGTCCATTACGGACCATATAGATTACTTCAGTGTACATCTTCCATACAGGAAAATGGGCGAGAAGGCATTGGCATATCTACTGCGTCACGAATGGCGAAGTCTGCCTCGCTGGAGACAGGTTATACGAGAATTGGGTATGGAGGAGCCCTTGCCCAAAGATCCTAGAGGTACGATAGAATCAATTCTGGCTGATGTCGAATTTATGAAAACTGATGACAAATTTAGACGCGCATTCATGCAAACCTCATTCTACAATGAGGTATATGAAAAGAAAATGGCTAGTTCGTTAGAAGCATCTGCTATTATTGGAAACTTGTATACTGCATCAATGTATATGGGATTTAGAAGCCTACTTGAATTTGAATACAAGAAAGGCGTTGAACTAGAAGGTAAGAGAGTTGGCTTCGGATCATATGGTAGTGGTAGCAGTGCAATGGTATTTAGTGGAAGGATACAACCAGGTTACAAAGAAGTTGTGAAAAAAATGAATTTGGAAGACGAAATCGGAACGCGTACTAAACTTTCCATGGAGGAGTATGAGAAACTCCACGAGGGTCGAACATTAGCATTAAATGAATCTATTCTTCATAATAGTCGAGAGTTTGTACTTACAAAAGTTGGAGGTATTACAGCAGACAAAGCAGGATTCAGAGAGTATGTCTACGCAAACTAGCTGCGGCGACATTTTCATTGACAGTCGCGTCTAAAATTCAGCGTTGGCTCTAATATTATTTTTTTTTATGCAATTGTCGAAACTAATGGCTATTTCAAGTCGACTATATCTCTGCAGGCAATTGTGGAATTGAATTAAATTTATCACATAGGTAAAATCTGGTTATGCTGCAATTTTGCATCAGTATAATTGTACCATCAAGAATTGGAATCATATAGATCTTTAAATCGATTCATATCTCTAATCAGAGCAGACATCTTTTGAATAATTATGTACTAGAAAGATTGCTGATATGAGCCAATTTTTTTGTTAAAGAAATTGACTACAAAATATATTCATGAGGAAATGGTGCAAGCTATGGGCTTCAATTAAAACGTACATTCGACCTATTACGTAAGTTGATTCAATCCGCTCGATTTCAACCGGTTTACATGTGCTTATGATGAACTGTGTATTTTTCTAGCAATTTTATACTGTATGAGCAGAAAATTCTTTAGAATAATTGAATCATTCAAACTCCTAAAGAATCTACTTTCGAAAAATTATCAATTAGTTATTGACATACTACGATTTTGCTCAGATATACTATAGTACTCAGAATGGACTTATGTTAAATAATATTTAATTTATCCGCACACTCTTTATGATAGTATTTTTTATGAACTCGCCCTGAGCTGATAATTATATCCTTTCGATCGAATTTCATACCACAATGACGACACAGACCATTTTGTTTAAGTTTAATGTATCTCTCAACATCGACATATTTTGTTAGTAAGCTAGGCATAATTAGGCAAATTTATACTACAACTTATCTTATTTAAGATGTTTCTTTTACATAATCAAGGATAATGATACCATCTAGATTCATTTATGGTCATTTTATTGCATGTAGTTAACTCGATAAGGCAAGGTTCTATCCCACCAGAATAATAAATTAATTTATATTTTCTTGTTGTTGTATAAATCAATCCTTCTTTCATGTTAAGTTGATCAAACTCGACTACTGTTGAAACATTTTAATGGAAATCTCTCACAAAATAGTACATTTCCCCCTTTCAAGTCGCCTATTTGTGATAGTTGGGTAACATACTTCTGTGTCGGATTTTGGCTGCATTTATTGATTGTTTTCTATCGATTCGTTCTCATCTGTTCCAATAGTCATCTTGTGGCATGTCTAATTTCTTGCTCATTCTCTTGCTCCTCATATTCTAGGTGTTTATCTGCAGAAATAGGTAGCATAAAGTAGAATGTGGCTCCTCTGCTATTCCTATTATTTTCAGCCCAAATTTTACCACCATGAGCCTGAATGATATTTTTGCATATGTATAATCCCAGTCCAGTTCCCGAATATGAACTGCTTACAAACTTGGAAAACATATTGGGAAATATTGCTGGATTAATTCCCTCTCCGTAGTCCCTTATACTAACGACTATAGTCTGGTTCCCTGCTTCTTCCAGGTAGTTTTTCTCTACGATTATGGATATCCTTGCCTCATGTTCTTTCTCGCTAAATTTCAATGCATTACTAAGCAAATTCGACATAACTTGAGCCAGTCTATTTTTATCTGCTTCTACAATAATGTCATCGTCCTTATGTTTCAGTTCATAAGATATTTTCACCTCGCCAGGATATTGTTGGTCTCTCTCGCCTCTGATATTCCGATGATGTATCTTATTAGTATATTCTTTGAGAACCTCCGCAATTATAATATTGAGATTTATTGGTTCTTTGTTTAGTTTTAGTGATTTACTCTCAATCTTTGTTACGTCTAATACATTATCTGTGAGACGCTTTAGTCTTCTTGCATTTCGTATAACAACATCTAGATAATCAAGCTGCCTAGGATCTGTCGTCTCAGAATGTATAATTTCAGTCAGCCCAAGAATGGGCTGAATAGGTGTCCGTAATTCATGTGCTGCCACATTAATGAATTCATCTTTCATTTTTTCAGACTCCTTTAACTTCTGAAATTGAGTTTGGATCACCGCATTTCTGTCCCTTAATATCGCATTATATTGGATACTCGACAGCGCTAAAGCAATTATGTTGACAAAATATGCCACATCTTTGAGAACATGGCCTACATTATGTGCTGTATCAAACGACGTGACTGAAAATGCCATTATTACTTGTCCAAATATGTCAATAACCAAAGCTAGAAGGATACCTTTATAGAATATGTCCTTTTTCTTATATAGTCCTCTTTTGTAAAAATATACCAAAGCTATCAAGAAAAGGATAAGTGATGGGATTTCATACGGTCTATGAATTAAGAAATAATCTATAACTACGCCAGGAAAAATAAATACAAATGAGCTAAGTGCAAGTAGGACAGAGAATAATGCAAGTACTACTAAAGAAATCAAAAGCAGTTTTGGAAGGGTCTTCTTTTTGTTTTTTCCTTGATGCTGGCGTTGTTCTGAGGAGCTCGAGTTAGGAAAATCTGGATTAGCTAGAATTGGATATCCTGCGATTGCTATGGCCAACATAGCACTGAGGAATATTCTCCCCGCAAACCATGTTTGAGGTATAAAAAATTTTAAAAACGTAGGTTGGTCTGCGAAACTAAAGGAAATTATTACGTGCAAAAAATCGATACCAGCATTGACAAGAAATCCTATTCCGATAAATAAACTAAATTTGTCACTTAATGTGTGTGCTCTAGACATGTAATAAAAAGCCAAGATTGCTGCGAATATCACTGCAATCAATTCAATGTAGAAATGATGAATTTCAGATGCCACCCAAGTATTAGAATTTGCAGATATTATGGCAATAATACATAAGGGAATAGAAGGCACAAGGGTGTATTTAATTAAAGTTTCATATTTAGGAACGAATAATGACGAATCATGTGATAATATGCGATCAAGATGTTTTGTCACACCCTTATTTCACAAGGACATACTGTCTTATGTAAGCCTATCTATTGAACTTTCCTGTACTTTTTGATTAAATCGAAAAACATTGAATTTGTTATTTCGTCTAATATTAGCCATATACTTAGCTAAATATAAGTCTAATAACCATCATAAAATCCTGCTCAGAAAAGTCATTGAACAATTATGTTTGAATTAGATAAAATAAGTCTCAAATCTTGACTACGTGAGATAATTCTCACCATGGTTGATCTCGAAAGATCAGAGGAATGGACAATTGAAGTATATTCTTATCGTAATAGTATTCCCCAATTCCCTACAATGACAAAAAAGGAGATTTGCGAACTGGTCTATATTATGGCAAAAAATATACCATGTTTTTGTCATACATCAAACTTTCTTAGCACGACTCTCCGATATCTGTCAGTCAAAGTGTCTATTATTTGCGATCAAGATCCCATTTTAATTAATTTTTGATGTATTCAATGCTTCAATTTGTCCCTAACAGTTTAAAGATTACTGACTGGCTAAACACATTAGATACTAAAGTTGTTCCGTAGATTATGTACTCTTTCGCGGATAGAGCTTCGGTACCTTTGTCAGTTGCGTTTAACCAAGTCAGAATTTGATGATTTCTCTAACGGATTTGCCTCGGTTTCATTTTTACTACTTTGAATTCTAATGGCACTATAGTTTCCATAACAGAGGAAATAGACATTATTCTTTTAGCCCTTTATTATTGGACACATTTTAGACAACTCTGAACTATTATCTTAGAGATAGATCTTTGGCCAAGCGGTTTGAATTACAAGGTATGAGATAATACCACTGTCTCAATGCAAACTATTAGGATTAGGACGAGTACAAATAGGTAGGCTGATATAATAACATGATTGATAAATGAAACACTATTTATTTCTATATGGTCTGAAGAACTTAGTGTTGTGTTGTATGCGCGAAAAGATAACATTTTCACCAGCAAACTATGTACTGTTATCATCTCGCGAGAGGACTTATTGCTATTTTTAGTTTGGTGTCTTGCCATTTTCCTTTTATGAATACATCTTTGCACAAGTTCAGATTCAGTCAGCCTCTTTGTCCACTTTTCATCGACAGGAAGTTAATACTGGTATTCACAATGGCATTCAAGTTATATTTCATTTCTCAAAAAATCAAATGTTGATTATAATGGAGTATTGGAATATTTGGCAATTCATCTGACACACAAAAAGTTACATCTTTAGGCAATGGGTAATTATTTAATTCTACTCTGTGACTAGTAAGTTGAGTGAGAACAACCATCTGCATTTGAAGCTAGTGCTAAAGCTTACGGAATTCTAGTAGGTGCAAACAACAATTCTACTGCGCGAAAAATTGGTGTTGACCATCAAAAGGAAGTCCAATGGAGCAATAAATCTCAAACCTGGAGCAGTATCTTGTAGAGTATTACTCTCCTGATTATTCCAGAATAATGCACTTGAAAAAAGATGTGTTTATCGATAATCAAAGTATGTTTCTTTTCAGATTAGCAGTAATGATGGTTAAGACCTTGACCAAATCTTTTTATTTTTTTTATTAATCTATGTGTCACATGTCTAGAAGCAAAGTTGAATAGTTAAAAATTGACCTAATTAGATTTTCTGGATTATCGCATAATAATATTCTTTATAAATGAAGTGTAGCGTAGCATTCTTCATAAAGTATAGTCATTGGAATATTTACGAAATTATATGTAAAATTATTATTCAACGATTCTACGCAAACGTCTAGAAATGACTTACTCTAAATCATGAGACCAAAAGTGTATTTTCAAATACTCCAAGCTATTACATTTCATATATGAATAGAACGAATTTAGTCAATATTCGTTTCGAAATTCATAAAGACTTGGTATCCTGCAGAGGTTCTATTAACATAACTTCGCTCTATAACGAAGAATTTCATAAACCTTATTCAATCCATATTAATATGAATATACGGTAAATATATTCGGTCGTGTCCTTGATATGTTGAATGAATCTCACTATGATGTTCTTCAATTCAGTACCATATATTTGATGAGGCAATTCTAACCATCTCCAGGCTATATTGTACCAGCGGGCACCATCTGTAGAAATGAGCTTCTTACCGTGGCTATGTCTTAGCTGCTTGAAGAACTGATAACATACGAAAATTATTCTTACCCTCGATAGATGCATCATCAAACAGACATTCATGTTAGGCTCGTAAGCTATCCATAGCCAATGTTCCAGGCCATCTATCTTGACTAGAGTCTCGTCAACAATTAGTATCTGTCTGATTTTATGTTTATCTATTGTGAATCTAATAGTAGCCAAGAAGGCATATCTCTGAATCCATTTCCATATAGTTACATGACTCCTTTTTACCATGAATGATGATGATAAACATTTGGCTGCTAATCTGAAGCTTCTGGAACTATAATAAAGATACAAGCCATAACTAGTTGTTGTACTTGCATAGTTAGGTTGCATTGTTTATTATCCATCATTGTAAGCTAAATTGTCACCTATGTTAGCAAGGTACAACACCTAGCTATACAGATTACCATAAGTTAACAGAGCCACTGCGGATAATCAAATACTATTCAAATGAAAGATATCTACGAATATATTAAATTTCGAGTCTTGACACCTAAAGAAATATCTCGCTGAGCGCGTAAATTAATTTCACACAAAATCTTTTACTTTTTCACTAATATGCATTTTTGAGCTGTCCAAATGCACTCATTTATGTAATAGTTTCGCTATTATTCATGCTATAGCTAACAGTGAATATCATGCAGAACAAGGTCCCAGCTATAACCAATATCTATAAAGCTCTCTCTAATCCGGTAGTTTATACTCTACTTTATAACCTTGTTCAATACGATGAGAATGAACGATATGATAGCCAGGCAATTAGGACCAAATTAAATCTTACTCGCAAACAATATTATAAGACATTATCAAAACTACTGGACACTGGCTTAGTCAAAAGATCAAAGACCAGCAAGACGAATGGAAAATATTCTCTGACTTCGTTGGGTAAGGTGTTTTATTATTTGCAGATAATTGGCGAGAATGCTGCCAATAATCACTTGAAGCTTAAAGCAGTTGATTCACTATATGATGAATATCCAAAGGAAGATCGAGAAAAGTTTATTGACGTCATAATAGGCGATAACCATATACTTAAAGACATTCTTTCAACTGAGGACAAGTACCTTGAATCGACAAAAGCTGTGAAAGTTCGAAACCATCCTAAGATCGACATGATCTACCATTTCGGACACAAACCTAAGATCTTGATTGTGGAAGATGAAATTGACATACTTTTTACTTACAAGTCGTTCCTAGTAAATGAAGGGTATTTTGTAGATGGATACAACAATCCGTACGAAGCACTGAGGGCCTTCCTCGAAAATACTGGAGAAAATTCACTTTACTATGACCTTGTAATCCTAGACATACGAATGCCAGAGTTTAATGGGTTGCAGATATATCAAACCTTTAAAGCGATAGACGACAATGTCAAAGTACTCTTTGTTTCTGCCCTTGATGCAGCAGAAGAACTAGTGAAGATATTTCCAGAAATCACTCCAGATAATATTGTGAGAAAACCAATTAACCAGATGCAATTTTTGAATGCCGTAAGAAATCTGATGACCACACCCCTCTAGAGATTGCCTTGTTAACTTCAAATAATCTGATTCAATTTCACGGTGATCTTTTGACAGTTTGAATTTTAGTACACTACATCGCATCCTTCGAAAAAGATTATATTCTGGACAGACTCAAATCAAAGAAACCTTTCTTTTACAATAGTCTGACTAAAATACAAGCTACTCTGTTATCTGAATTTATTAAGTAATTTGGTGTATACTATTCAAACTTGTTCTACTATTTTTGCAAATCCCTTATGTGAAATTCAGATCTTTTCATAAATTCTATACTAGCGTATGTCATCTGAATCAAATCAAATTTAAATCTCAATATGAAACGGATTCGTTTGTAAGTAGTCTGTATGTTTTAAAAAGACTAAACTAAAGAAAGAACCATTATTCTAAGCATCATCCTTATTGACTCTTGTTGATTACTATCAATTCTACCAATTCTATCTAGAAGACTCCATCGGTAAACTAAAACTAAATGTCGCTCCCTTACCGTTCTCGTTATTTTCAGCCCATATCGTGCCACCATGCGCATCAATGATGTTCTTCGAAATATACAATCCGAGACCAGTTCCCTTGTTTGCTTTTGTCATAAATTTTGTAAACAATAGTGATTCAATATCTTTACCAATACCTATTCCACCGTCCGTAATACTTACCACAATTTCATTCTTATTTGTATTCTCATCTAGCTTAATAGTTATCGTTCCATCTTCAGTAAACTTTATTGCGTTATCAAGCAAATTTGAAATTACTTGTATTAATCTCCCCTTGTCTGCTTTCACAAATCTAATTTTATGTTTGGCTTTTAATGGATCATATATTATTCTAACATTTGCTGTTTTATCTGATTGACTATTTATATCCTGTATGGCATCATATATTACATCTTCGACATTAAGAAATTCCTGATGAAGTACAAGTGGCTGATTTTCAATTCTTGTGCTATCTAAAATATTTTCAGTGAGAGTCTTTAGCCTTCTCGCATTTCTTATAATAACAGTTAGGAGTTCTTGTTGTTTTTCGATATCTACGTTTTCTCTGGCTCTGAGGATCTCCGCCAGTCCTAAGATCGGCTGAATGGGCGCCCTAAATTCATGAGCCGCTATATTAATAAATTCCGTTTGCATCTTCTCCCTGGATCTTAATTGCTCACATAGACTGGCTACTTGTTCATTTATTTCAAGCTCCTTCCAAAGGCTCTCAAATATAGTTATATAGGATAGAACAGTTGATTTGTGATTCGAATAGATACCTAAGCCTATTGCTTGATATAAACTATCTTTGGTGTCGTCTTTTAGTTCTACTGCCAAGGAATACTTTCGGTCGACTATCACCAATGTAATCTTAGATTGCATAGAATCAACTATATGCCTAACCTTGACACCTAATCGTCTGCTTATTTCAAGTGACACTCTTTTTATGTCCTCGTTTGTAGGTGTTATAATTCTGATATTCAAACCAGTCCTATGTTTTCTTATCTCTTCTAGCAGCTGAATTCCTCCAATTCGCACTTGTCTAAGAAAAGCATTACCAGTGGAGAATATTATGGCTATATCTTCGCTGGCAGATTCTAAAAGGTCGAAACCAAGCTGTTGTACTTCGAGGGGATCTGAAATAACTACTATATCTCTTGTGGATTTGTGTGCAGTGTATGAAATATTCTTCATTTGTTCCTCCTCTATTTCTTTGAGTTCCTCTTCCTTAGGTATCGCTCTATCCCAGAAAGGATCAGAAATATATTGAGGTTGTCCAGAAAAACGTCTAAAACCGTCACCATAGACGCTCAAAAACCTTTTGAACATAATGACGCAATCCTTAGAATCAAATCTATAACTAACACCTCCTATTGTATCTTCGATATATTTTGATTTGTCTCCTCTATTAGTCAAGACTTTTCCACATAATGAGCAAATGTCTTGTCCTGGTTGCTGGATTTCATTGTTTTTCACGAACTAATGTATTAACCTATTGGATGAAGTTATATTTTACTATCTTGACAAATTTCCGCTTTTATACTCAACATATGCAATCTGCTCCCATATACAATATTGTAGTTCAACTTCACTATTTCCACTTCAAATTCAGGCATAATCGATACGAAATATCTTAGTAGAAAGCCATTTGTTATATGAGTTGTTTCTAATAGATTAGAGACCTATCCAGACCATTTTCTCGACAAGTATTAGTACAGATTATATCTAATATTGGTCAAGAAGTAAAGAAGGATAAATAGATGATTTTAATAACACGGTCTTGCAGTCCCAAATTTGGAATTGCTTAACTTATACCTGCGAATTTCTATCCTCTTTATTAGTCTACTCGTAGTTTTTGCAAATAAAGGTCTTTTTTTATGAATTTATGTTTCAGTTACCAAGTTTCAGACCTTAATTTAATTAGATTAGTTCTGGATATAGAAGTGCATTGCTGTCAATTAATATTCTATGCCGTTTATGCACTATATTTAACTATCAATCAAACTTTTCCATTACTAATCATTGAGCGTTATTTGTTGGTACTACGCAGCGTTCTAGAATTAATATTTGATATGTCAAGAAGTATCATTTGTACTGAAATGTAAACTCGAACATTCCTGAGCTCAGATATGATATCTTAATCAACCCTGTTAGTTATCTTTGCCGATGTCAGATTAGGATACATTTATCTTAATTTTAGACCGTGAAATATGATTATACGAATAAATGGAAATTATTTTCTTCAGACTATGAATATTTCAAGCTCTTGTCCCTATCTCTATCAGTTTTTTGCAAATTCATCATCGACTTTCTTGGTACAATCTTCAGACTCTACAAAATCATGTCTAAAGTTATAGTATCTAGTTGTCAAAATAGAAATTCATGTAAATGCAAGTATAGACAACTTCCTAATTATGCTCTAAAATACAAATGTATATGTTCTTATTCAAAACAACACTTGATGTTGTGTTATAGTTCTTGTATGATCATCACAGACTACCATAGATGCCTTTATTGTGAAAAGGTCATAATCAAGTTCGACTTATCCTGACTATTTTTACCTTGTTTCTATCTCAAAAACGTCGTATGTCTGAATATCAGACATGATGTACACGATTATCGTTCAATAACTGTTGACTCCTGGCGATTCTTATATCATATAAAGTACTACCATCATGTAAACCATTTTCAGCCTCTTTTTTGAGGTGTTGTTCTCTATCTTGATCAGTAGTAAAGATTGATCCACAAACGGAGCATTGAAAGTCGGCAGACAATTTGGGTATATTCACGAT
>JARBAU010000301.1 GCA_029237525.1 Nitrososphaerales archaeon
ACTATATTGTCTATTTGAGTAGAATAGGTGGTACATCAACGCGAGTACGAAACAGAGTGTATGGTTTTCTACGTAGGTCATGCCCTTTATTGAACTTGGCTTGTCGATGCAATTGATTGGCAGTCACGTAAAGATAACCGTCAGTAGCAAGCGAAAGTGTATCGGGCCATAAAAGCCGTGAATCATGTATTAATGTCTCCCAAATGCCATCTCGAGATCGTCGCATGATCGCATTGTGTTCATAATTGGTTGAGTAGATATTACCTGATGCATCTGATTCCAGTCCATCGGAAGCGCCACCTTTGTCGCCCTCATCAACAATAGTATCAGCTACGTCTTTGTCATCACGTGCGTGATCTACTAGGGCATTAGCATCAACGCTGTAGAGCCTTCTGCTGTTTAGAGGGCAGTAGTACAAACGGGATCCGTCTGAACTTATAGCGATGCCATCTGAACCCATACTTGCACCTGGCCTCGGGGAGCCATCTGGTTGATACTCTAAGAATGGCCTACCTTCAACCATTGGAAGAAAGTTTTTCAAGCGTTCTGGTTTTGTTGAAGGATGGTCATGAAGCCGACGCCAGCTTGTGCTAGTTGCCAAGTCGACAACGATTATTCCATTCGGACCATTTTGTGCAGAATCTGTGATGTATGCAATACCTTCTTCGCCACGTCGTAAATCAAAACGTACGTCATTAAGATATGTACTGGGAAGGGCAATATATTCTGGGAAGAGAATCTTTTTGATGATTTTGTTTGTGGAAAGATCAATACCGATCAGTTTGGGCCCACCACACTTGGTGGGTTGAAGCATTGGACTACCTGTATCTAGAACCCACAAACGATCTACTGGATCAACTACTACTGATTGAACAGATACGAACGCTGCAGCCAGATCATCACTATTAGTTTGGTTCATGATTTCATCCGGATATGGAATTGTCTTGTTATCTCGAATTTCAGAGACCGTAAAAGCAACATCATCTCCCCATTTTGGAAAGTTAACAAAAATACGGCCCAAATGCGAAACAGTAACTCCAGTAGGCATTGCGCCAGTAAAATGAAACACCGGTTCTAATTTGCCCAGAGATTCTTCTATAGTTAATTCATCATCAAGTTGTCTTGTACTCATTATCTAATCTATTCCTCAGAGCCAAAGATTTACATGCAAAAACTGCTGGTTGCGACTTTTCGAAATGGTTCTATTAAATTGAGCATTAATCTCGATTTCAGATTTTCAAAATGGTATGCATTATCTTGATCAAATAAGAAATCCTTATACCTGATTTTGGTCTTATGCTTTGACACAAATGATTTTTACTTTGTATCATTTATAATGATTATAAAAAGTGCATATGTGGACTAGATTATTCTTGTCCTTACTGTTATTATTATTATTTGAATTTGCTGTTTTGAAATCAATTATTTCAGAAAATGAGTTGAAAAGGGAAATTGACTGAATTTCAGACAATAAATATCATGTTCTTAAAAATAACCGGTTAGGGCATAATTGACTTTTAATTTTAAAATTGGCTGATAAATGTAATATGAATGTGGATTACGTATTTACTAATTGGGTATTTTAATCATTGAATTCGTACATATGGCTAATATGACCAAAATACGTATCTATTTATTAATTATACATTATTAGGTCTATGTATATTTACTATTATTATCAATGATGATATTAAATAATTCGGCTTATATTGATAAATAATATGATACTAATCGTCGATGACGATTATGATGTAGCATCGCTAATTAGGATCAGTATTGAAAAACTTGGTCTTACCGCAATTTCCTTTACCGAACCATTAGAAGCATTGAAGGATTTTGGTATAAACTTTCTTGATTACAACCTTGTAATATCTGATATTAGAATGCCTATTATGAACGGCTATGAATTTGCAGAGGAAGTGAAAAAGATAAAGCCCTCTGTAAAGATTTTTTTGATGAGTGCCTTTGAATACAGCGATTCGTATTTTACAAAGGCCTTTACACATTCAGAAATAGAGGGTTTTATTGAGAAACCTATCTCGCTAAACGAATTAAACAAAATTGTACTTGGCTATACCAATCATCATCAACATAATGATGTTCCATACTGTAACTAAAAATCGGTTTATTTAGTATATGTAACACATATGATGTGCGTATGTACATCCACTATTGAGTTGAACATTATCATTACATATCTTGTACTATCTGTCCTTAAATGAAGGTCTGGGAAAAGTAATTTTTATTGGATATCTGAATGCAGAGTGTATTATAACTAATTCTCCTTTATTTAATCTGACAATATTCATTTTCGTGCTCTCATCTATCATGTTATAGGAGGCAGTCGATAATTCAGATAGACCTATTTTTGCAATTATATGCATTCCAGTACTTTCGTGTAAACTTTGGTCTACTGTACTTTTGAATTGTTGTGCAGAAAATAAAATTGTACCCCTCGTTCTACCTGCATTCACTGTTTTAACGATTTGTTCTCCTACCGTATTCAGTTTTGCAGGTGGTTTGGAGTTAGGCAAAAATCTGTTTATCTCGTCGATAAACACCATTACATATCTTGGTTTCTTTCTTTGTACAGGTTCTTTTGTATTATTACCACCATTACTTACGCTTGAACTACCTTCTTTTGAAGCATATAATTCATCAATACTTTTCATAACATCTCCAATTACAAATGATTGTTCCTCTAAAGTAGATAACATGGCAACATCTATGACAAAAATGTCACCTGGCTTTATTTTTCTAATTTCTTTTCCTAGATAAGTACTAGTTATCTTCTTGTCAATGAATAGTGACGATCTTCTAAATCGTTGAATATGGCCCTGGAAATGTAGTAATGACGACTTGTGAGTAATTATTTCCTCCGGGTAGCCTTTAAAGGTAAACAGATCACTCCAAGTTTTTATATTTTTGTCACTTTTATTTTGGATAACAGACTTTTTAATCGGCCAAAATTCGTAGATATAATTTATAATTGAAGATAGATTATAGTGAGGATCATATATTTCTGAAAAGAGCAATTCTAATCTATCGTATACATCATTTAATTCGTAAGAATAAGTCTTGGAATTTGATGGAACATGCACCGAATTAGGATTTCCGTCCTTTCCACGTGGCAGAAAATACGTTACATTGTCAAATGGTGTCATCTTGAGATTGAGCATTTGAAAATGTTTTTCTTTTGCCAGCCTTTTTTCTCCATCTTGTATTTCATCTATTTGTAGCAGATCTTTTTCTTTGGTATTGAAAATTATCATTGCAAAATCCTGTTCATATTCCTTAAATTTCTGATAAATTGACTGCAAAAGAAATAGGAGATAAGATGTTTTTGCATTTCCTGAGATTCCTGAAGCATTTACATGTGTGGTATCAGGTCCAACTAAATATGTTATGTCTAACGAAACTGGAATCTGTTGCCCATTACTCATTTCAATAATACCCGCGGGAATAGGGAAAATCATCTCTGGTACTCCTAGAGCAAAAGTGACCTCCTCTTTAGTAGAAAACCTTACTGACCTTCCTAATCCAACTGGCATGCCTGTAGTAGACATACGACTTAATCGGCCATCCTCATTGTACTCAGAATTAGCAACAACTACAACCTTTGCAATATTGATTCCGTGCTGAAAATCGTAATCACTGGCAGCCAGAATATCGCCAAATCTCTTAATCGTCATGCTATTTGGAAAATCACCTGTTTGGACAGTTCTATCAAAGTGAATAAAATTATCTTGATTGCTCGCAATTGTTTGTATATCTTGAATCATTCCTATGGTTTTAGTATCGTGTCTCAAATATTCAATTGTTACAAAGTCAAATGGTCTTACAAATATGCCTGACTTTAGGGCAAACCAAAAGGAATCGATAGTGTTTAAATGTTTATCAGAAGCAAATGTAACTCCAATATCTTTAGGAGTATCATCATTATTTGATGGAGAAATTTCCAATTTTGTTGTAGTATCAAAATGATTCACAGGAGTACCATCACTTAAAGCAATACCTAAGTTGTTGGCGTTGGTATGATTACGATTAAGATCATGATTGTAGTCGTGATCTTTATTTGCTTGATTATTCATAGTAAAAGACTCTTTATGTAGCAGCATGTATCTTATTCTTCATAAATCTTGTATGTATATAATATATAGACAAGATTGACAATGAAGTGGAATATAGATTAACTGTTACACCTTATCTTCAAGTACAAACATTTAGCTATATGTCTATGTTGTTTCAATATTTAGTACTTTGTATTCTAGTTGCAGTTATAATATGAACACATTGCAATGAAAAAACTGAAAAGATTTCACAACCCTATAACCAGGATTACATGGATACTTACTTAAATTGTGTGATATACTAATACCATATGAGAATTGTTCAAATATCTGATCTCCATATCGGGGGCCTATTTAAGCAAGATATATTTGATACTCTAGTCGATGAAATAAATAATGATCTACAACCAGACGTCATAATCGTATCTGGAGATTTGACCGATGATGGTCTAGTATTTCAATTCGAACAAGCAAGAAGAGAAATACAAAAGTTAAAGTGTTCAAATCTAATTGTTTTTCCAGGTAATCATGATTACAGGCATACTGGATATCTACTTTTTGAGAAATATTTTCCTGGATCCATATCTTCTAATCAAGTTCATGAATTTTCAGGCAAAAATAATAGTAAGGAGAAGATTGTACTAATCACAGTTGGAACCGCGGTGCCAGATAAAGATGAGGGTGAAGTGGGATACAGGCAAAATTTATGGCTAAATGATAATTTAACTAGATTTAACAACAGACTGAGTAACGGCCAGAGAATAATCAAAATAGTTGCAATGCATCATCACTTAATTTCGATACCTGATACTGGTTATACAAGTGTTGTAGGAATTTCTGACGCAGGAGATGTTCTGAGAACTTGTCTTGAAAACGAAGTTGATCTAGTTATTTGTGGCCATAAACACAGACCATGGATCTGGAATTTGGGTAACATGAGGATTGCCTATGCTGGAACAGCATGTTCATGGAGATATAGAGGCATATTCAAAGATACGTACAATATTATAAACATCAGTGACAATAATATAGTTAATATCGAAATGAAAGTGGTAGGAGAGAAAAGCATACCTTTATCAGAAGTAGTTAAAAGATATGAACCAGAGGCTAAAATCACCAATTTATCGAAAATTATCACTCCAACTAGATGATTCGGATTCTGATATTATTTATCAGTTCGCAACGTCTCTTTTACTGTGTATCTAAAATATTTTCAATAATATTCTTCGCATATTAGCACTTGCGCAGCAATCATATCAGATGGATGCGGCAGGTATGATGTAATGATCGCGTCAGCAGATTGGCAAGACAGTCTGACATGCTAGATTTTCACATTGTTTGATAGTATAATTTAGCAATGTATTGCTATTGAAATGATAACCATTCTATTTGAGAAGCATTCGACTATATTTCTGCAATTTCACGCCAAACAATTATCCTATTAATAGATGTGAATAACTTTTAGCATTCTGACGTAGATGTGTTTATAGAAAAGCCATTTTCAATAATTACTCTACAAAAACTAGTACTTACAATACTCCAAGGACAAAAAGCCCAATTAAAGGTCCAATATTCATTTGGAATAACGGTTCAATACGAATTCAGACTGGGGCAATAGAATAAAAACATGTAGACTTTCCTATTTAAAATAAGTGTCTTTTGTTTGCTTTGCTTTATATAATTATGAATTACACCTCAAATATTAAGTCGGTAATGTAAATCTAAAAGTGGCGCCCTTGCTATCTTGATTGTTCTCTGCCCACATCTTCCCATCATGAGCCTCAATAATATTTTTTGATATAAATAGGCCCAGCCCAGTTCCGCCTTGAGAGCCTGAAGCAAATTTTGTGAAAAGCTTGGGAAACACCTTTGAATCTATTCCTGTACCGCTATCTTTTATGGAAATAACCACAACGTTACTACTTTTTTTATCATGAGTGTTTTCCTCAAGATCAGTTGTAATAGTTATGGTTCCGCTTTTAGTAAATTTGATAGCATTGACCAAAAGGTTTGATATGACCTGATTAATTCTGTTTTTGTCTGCTTCTAGATAGATGTCTTCATTACCTCTAAAGATAGGATCTATATTTATAATGTCAATATCGATTTTTTCACTATTGCTTATATCTTCCCTTGCTATATAATTTTTAGAATCTGTAATGGCATTTACTATGAGCTGGTTTAAATTGAATTTCTCTTTTTTAAGGACTAATGACTTACTCTCGATTCTTGTAACATCCAGTATGTCTTCCGAAAGGTTTTGTAGTCTTTTCGCATTTCTAATTATGATATCCAAAATCTTATCTTGCTGTAACTGACCTTCAGACCTTTTGTAACGAAGAAGCTCTGATAAACCGATGATTGGTTGTATGGGGCTTCTTAGTTCGTGAGCTGCGATATTAACAAAATCCTTTTGGACCTTATCGTTAGCTTTTAGCTGCTCATTTAACATCCGTTCTTTCCATAGAACATCAAAAATCGATCTAAATGAGCTTACTGCAAGCTTTCTGTTTGAATAAAGACCATAATTAACTGCTTTTGGCAGATTATCAGTATCTAAATCTCGGACTTCTATTCCTAGAATCTTATTTCTATCAGTTACACACATACTGAAGAGTGAGTTGTTCTCTGCATTTAGTATCTTAATAGAAGGGGCTAATTCATTTATTCTATTTAGCACTTTGATATTTTTCTTGCTATAGGGACAAATAATTCTTATAACAGTTTCCTTTTCCATGGATAACTTTATGATCTGATCTATGATTCCCACTCTGTCCAATCCCATCAACGTTACTTCATTCGAAATCAATATTAGAGCCTCCTTTTCCATAGATTTTATCATCTCGGTAAAAACTCGAATTACTTTTTTATGATTAACAATAACCTCTAGAAATTCATGTTCCGTGCCTTCATCCAATTGCTCTATTCTCTGTACCGCGGGCATGGACACAGACCATAAAGTCTCAAAGAAACATCGCTGATGCTCTACGATCTCTTTCATATTACTATAGATGCCTTTTGAGGCAGGTGATCCGTTCTCATGAAATATGGCTGGAGATAAGCATCCTATTTCATTCAAGTATAGATTACCCTTAATTCCTTTCAAGTGTCGGAGTTCATCCACCATTGTCATCAATTGCTTGCAGTATAGTAGGTTATTTTCAGTAATTTCTGTAATACAACGTAGTTCAACTCCTCGTCTCTTTGCTGCGACAATTACGTTCTTTATAACATCTATATTCACCATCAAGGAGGGTCTTGAATGATCTAAACAGATCAGAATCTTGTTTGTATGATTTAAAATTTGTAATATTGCATTAATAATTACATCCACACCATGACAAATTCTTGTAGATTCAGGCAACGTATTGTCACTATCCTGATGCGAAGTTGAACTCAACGATTTATCCCTGATTAATAATTGCACGAAATAGGTTATATACTATAAAAAATTTCGTAGCCCGAATTAAATAATTGTTGTAATCCTTATATAATATTAGTATAACGGGGGTGTATAGCTATGCAATATCATAAACAGTAGCCTATTTGCCTAATTAACCAAATCTGAAACGATATTGGTTAATCTATCTCCAATATAGTAAATCTTTTATTTGATATTGAACGAAATTATGTTCTCTCACCATAATCTACTTGTGTTGACAAGTATTTGTGATGATTGGTATTTCCCAGTTAGAATGTAACAATAGTTATGCTAAATAAAATATATAGATTTATTATCTTATATAGCTATCACTTGTCGATTTTAAACTTGAATACAAACAACATAACTCTCTAAAGCCGCATATTAAAGATCCAATGTGCGCGCTGTACTTATTATGTTCTACACTTCCACTTACTTATTGTTGTAAACAGCCACAATTCGACCTATTATATTTAAGTATTTAGTAGTGCAGTTGTAAATATGGCTAGTAAATTTTTTACTGAGAATGAAAGTGATTATCTGAAATCCCAGCGCCTTGCAAGAATCGCCACTGTTGGGCAAAACCGAGAAAACGGATCAGTACAACCCGATGTTGTACCAGTAGGTTTTGATTTTGATGGTGAGTATTTTTATGTGGGCGGTATGAATCTTGCCAAATCTACCAAATTCAAAAATGTTCAGGATAATAGTAAGGTTGCAATTATCATTGATGACTTGAAAACTATTGATCCTTGGGATCCTCGCGGTGTGAGAATCTATGGGACTGCTGATATAGTTGCACGCCAAGGTGGATATATGGACAGAACTGGTCACTCCAACAATCAATATATCAGAATCATTCCTTACAAAAAATGGAGTTGGGGAGTTGAAGGACCTGTATTTGTTGAAGGCAAATTTAACGTAAAGAAAAGCCAAAAGGACATGACGAAATAGAATTCTCTGATTATCATAAGTTGTATGCGGCAGTCAAGTCAGCTTAGCAGTTGCCATAGCGTATAGATGAAATACTTGAAATTTTGTTTAATGATGGTATGAGGCATTGGCCATATATCCACGTTGATATAGACCAAGAAGCGATAGTATATTCCTTAAAGCAGACCGATTTTAATTATATCATGCATTTGCATGGCTGCGTGGCTCAAAGATAAAAATTTCTTCAGGATTGATGTTTGACCTTACACATGGATGATAAAAATTCTAAAGCACTTATTAAGTATAGTAACTATGCGAGATCATGCCAAGAGGAATGAAGAAAGGCCTAAGTACAGAGAAATTCGATCGCTGCGTATCAAAAGTCAAAAGCAAATCTGAAAAAAAAGTCAATCCCTATGCAGTATGTAACGCAGCTATGAGTGGTCAAACAAAAGGCAAAAGTAAAAGTAGAACTAGAAAGAGAAATACCAAAAGATAAACAAGAAAAAGATAGTAAGACCATAATAATACCTAATAAATAAGCTGGCGACTATTACTCTCTGATTCTTAGTTGTCATATGTAGTCTGGGTATTGGTGATCTGTACGTTTGTAATTCCGTAATATCAATATATGAACTCAAAATACAAACCTTGTACTATATTTTTAATGCAATTATATTAGCTTGATCGTGGTCTTGATTGGTAAAATCGGAGTCATAATATATATTAAATACATCAAGCTCAAGGCTTGAAAATGATCTTTGTTGCTTCTTCTTTCTTATCAAAGATGTCATATGCATCGGATGCTTCGTCAAGTTCTATGGTGTGACTTATCTTTGTTGGATCTATTCTGTTGATAGCTGAATTTAATATTTATATAAATAAAATAAAATTAATATATTTGCTTCCAGTAACATTTGAAATAGTTTAATACGTATTAATTTAATCTAGATGTCCCTCCTATCATACATCCAGTAAATACGCTTAAGTACTATTGTTGATTCTGTCTTTGGAAGCAAGTTGAGTATGAAACAGTGCTCGATGAATTAGATATGCTGGGAAGCCGATTAGTAGTATTAGTATTGAAATCAAAATCATATATGTTCCTGCATCATTGTGATCATGTAATGAATATACGGTATATACTGGAGTCTGAGTAACAGAAAACAATAGACCTTCAAAACCCATCATACACATCAAAGTTAGAAGAAGTAATAGATTAAAGGATTCACCAAATGATCTTATTGCTAAATAACCGGTTGCTCCAACAATAATAAATGACAAGTGTTGAGCGATGTGCACCTGTATATGCTGTTCGGCATAGTCAAAAATTGATGGCACGTGCCAAATCGCCAAGATAAAAACTGAAATTATTATCCATATGTATCTATAACCAGGTCGATTTATGGAAAAAATTTTGCTTAGTAAATATTTCCATTTATCAAGTATGATAAGCCTTACTAAAGGCTGGTTAGTTGGCGATATGTCTTTATCATTTTCAAATCTATTTTTAGTGACGCCATCGTAGTTCTTACTATTATCATTACGCGAAGCAGATGACGAAATTAAAAGACTCTTTAGTACAATTTCTCCTAACATAACGGACAATGCGCCTATTAAGAAGAAGAATAAATGCTCTAGTATCATATGTCCTGCAAGAGAGACTTCTGTAAGTTCCAATATAGGCGATTGAGTTGAAATAAAAATAAGAATTAGAAAAGTGATGATAATCACAAGATCTCTTTTATATTTCATTTGTTAGTCTTTTCTCACCTGTTCTATGATATTTTGTTTTTCTAAAGACGCTATTGGTCTGTACAACTAAAACTATCATTATATACATCAATCAGCCAATCAATTGTATGCTATAGCAAAGCCTCTGGGAGATTGTGAAAAATATTCTTTAGACCACTGAATATCAAGTCTGTTCCAAGATAAACCTGAGTCAACTGAGATAAAAACCCCATGATTATTCACAGCATAGAATTCACCAGCAATTTTCGGATTTGCAATAAGAGTTGCGATAGTTGTTCCGCTTGATTCAGGAAGACCATTTGAAATAGGTTTCCAGTCATCCTCCTCACGGGACTTTCTATATATAAGAGATTCAGCATCCTCAACGACATAGGCAGTACTAGGACCAAATGAAGCTGAAGCAACTACAGTGTTTGGATCACCTGTGTCAACCGCAAGACCATATAGATATTGATGCCTAAGACCGCTAGTAAATTCTTTCCAAGTTTCGCCGTAATTGGTGCTTTCAAAATATCCATCTCCTGCTGAAGAATATAAACGGCCTGGAGCTTTTAGATGTGTTGATAGTGTATGAGTGTCATACGGTCCGTGTTTAGCTCGATCTATCCAAGTTCTGCCCCCATCATTACTCTTGACTAGAGCTCCTGCTTCTATTGCAACAAAAACATTGTCAATATTGTTTAGATCTGGTTCGATCCAACGTACATGATGAGTCCAAGGTCGAGGCGGAAAACTCCACGAAGTAGATGATGGCAAATTATTTAGAGCATTCATTTCTTCCCATGAATGCCCATTATCATTTGAAACGTACAAGGCACTAGGTTCAGTTCCTACATAAATTTTGTTATTTCTATTTCCATAATCATGACTAATCGCGACGGACATTATATTAGGACTATGTATTGCATCTTTTCCAATGATTTCCCAGGTCTGGCCTCCGTCTTCGGTTTTCCACAAACCATTCCCAAACGTGCCACAGTATGCATAGCTTGGATTATTTGGGTCAATTATTACACTTTGCGGTTGTGTTCCCTTCATTAGCTCGTAAATTTTGGTACTACTCGATGGTTGAAGTACGAGTAGTGAATTGTGCATTCCTATCATAATGGTCTGCGCCTCATGACCAGGCAAAATTCTTATGTCGATATCTCTTAGACGACTTTTCTTATATGTCTTATCTACTTCAGTTTAATGAATTGCAGAAGAAACTGGTTGGCTGGCATAGGTTGGTAGATAATTAAAACAATCAATTAATTTTAGGTATGATATTGCTGGGTCACGACACATAATAATTACAATAGAAGTATACTAAATTAGTCGCATATGCAGTAAACTTCACCTAACTTATTAAAAATCTACTGGATCTAATTAGTACTTATTAGTACTTATACTCAAATTCTGGGCTATTAAAATATTTGTAACATTACTATAAAGACGTACACTATGTGATGTATCACTAACTGGCCTAATTTGACTATAAAATTTTGTATGCACTAGAATTATTGTTCATTCATCAAATTAAATACTAATCGTTCTGACCTAGATGTAAACATTATTAATTTATGCAATACTAAAATTTAATCAATGTCAACTGATTATAAATGCAGTTGCAAGATATGTAATCATAGTGCTGTGAATCAGTGTTTGAGATCCGAGTGCAAGTGTTGTACCATTGAAAATCATTCGATGGTAATGGATGGAGTTGAAGGTATTACATCAATGCGTTAGGTATATAGTGATCAGCTCAACGAATATTGGGTCCAAATAAGTTACTGTATATAGTCGAGTAAAGGCTAATCTTTTTATTGAGAACGCAAATATTAGATAGTGAATGGATAGCGAAGAGGATGTCCTGAAGGCAGTTGAAAAGCTAATGAAAGACAATGGATTGTCTAAATTAAAAGCCTTATCTATGTTACGTGGAAAATATCAGAGCGAAAGACGTCTGGAAGAAGCAGTAATTGTTCAAAGAATTATAGATCAAGTGAAAACTGAAACCTCAGAATTCAAAGATGGATTCTACGAAGACTCGTAACTAAAGTGTTCATTTTTAAACTTCAAGATGAAATCTAATTGATAAAAAATATGAATTTTCTAACGGCCAAACTTTCGAGCATTAATTAAATTAAAAAAAATCTAATGATAAAACCTGACGCAAGAACAACAACTTAAATTCAGCTAGGAAGGATTAAGATAAGAGCTGTAAGATTACCTAATGATAATCTGATGTCAAACTGTATTCTAAGTACGCGGAATCGCAATCACAATCTTTACCCAAAGTAGCTTCTACAACTGAAGTAAAATGATTGACCCTTGAAAGAACAATAGAATAATCTATCAAGCATCCCCATTTAAATGGAAAACGAATGAATTAATAAAAATATTATGAGACTAAGATGCCATCTTTTTAATCTTAATTTTTAATATCTATGCTAATTTGATAGTTCTAATTTATTCTTTAGATCCTTAAATCTATTTCTTACAGTCACCTCAGTTACACCAGCCGCTTTTGCTATATCGACCTGGGTCTTATTTTCACCAGTTCCGAGGCAGGATAAATAAATGACTGTTGCAGCCATGCCCATTGGGTCTTTTCCTGCAGATATCTCCCTTTCAGTAACCGTATTCATTATTGCTATTGCTTTTCTCTTTGTTCGTTCGTTTAGGCTTATTTTATTTGCCACCTTTACAATGCATTTCATAGGATCTAGCATAGGAGTTGAAATGGCAAGCTCAATACTCAGTATTCTATAAGCTTTTGATATTCTTTTTTCTCTGATGGAACTAGCATGTGCAACCTCATTCAGAGTCTTTGGAATTCCTAGCTCCCTGCATGCAGCATAGACTGCCGCACCAAGTATACTATCTATCGTTCTTCCTCTTATTATCCCTCTTTGCTGGGCTTTTCTATATGTATAAGCAGCTTTTTCTACAACCGCATCTGTTAGTCGTAATTTATCCTTCAATGCGAAGAGCTTGTGAAATGCAATTATCAAATTCCTGTCAGTTGCTTTATAAAGTAGCGTTCTCTGATTCCACGTCCTCAGTCTTTGCATTTTAGTATATGTTGCACTGTCTAGCTTATGACCGCTGGCATCTTTGTCTGTTCTTCCAATCGTAGTAGACAAGCCCAAATCGTGGTATGCAACAGAGGTTGGTGGGCCCAATCTACTTTTATTGTAATCTCGCTCATTACCAAACGTGCGTGAATCCGGTCTTGTATTGTCTTCAATCCGATCATTTATTACTGTCCCACATTTTGAGCAAATTATTTCGCCTAATTCAACATCAGTTATAATTGCTGATGCCGTATAGTATTCACGTCTAGAAGAATGGTTACTATTACATATTGGACACGCCACGCCTGTAATTTCATTTTTCATTATCATAACAAATAATCGTCAACAACATATTATAGAATTACATGGTAAATAACTAGTTAAAGTCTAATTCTGTCTAGTCACATTTTTAAATTTTATCTTGGTACATATTCTTTTAAGGAAAGAAAACCATATGATGTTGTCCTGCAAAATGGTACTGCGGGTTTCTGTTCCGTTCCCCGTAATACTATTAGGTAGAGAGGAAAGGCCAAATACGGAACTGGTCGAAAAAAGCCTCTTATCCGCAGGGCTCAAGTCCCTGGACCCAGCAAGCCTCAGCAATACATACCATCTTTAGTCTGAAAAATCGAAGATATTAATTAGTTTTATTGTCTCACTTTTGTCCCATTTTTCGTTGTTACATTTGGTTTAATAACTTAAAAACAATAACAAGTTTCTAAAGGGATATTATTTATGTATTATAGACATAGATATCTGGATAATAAAAAATAAATGATTGCTGCGACACCTCATATAGTCATACAGTTACTTAGTAGAGTTTGATCCACTTTGATTTAATGGAGCTCCACCCATGAATTTGCCAGGAGAGGATGAGGCATTTTTGGCTGTGGCTAATCCTGCTGTTACTGCTTCCTTAGGAGTAGCTGTTAGCCCACCGGTCTTATTTACTTTCGTTGAAGCGCTTCCCGAAGTATTTTGGGCATACGCTTTGGATACGATTGATGGTGTTGTGATCAGAGCCAATGACAGCAGCGATATACCAAGGGCCAAGACTGCAATTGTGCATGCTAGATTTTTGTTCATTCAACTTATCGTAAGATATATTCTATATAACTATTGTAAGTTACTAGTTTGATTGAACAACCTGTAATAACAAAATACATCATTATTCATCTATTCTAAATATTTGCTTACTAAGGATATGTATGCCATCGTAAACTTACCTTTGGGTTAATTCATTTCTCTCTTTTACGTTTTATCTCCTTTTCATCTGCCAGATGTTCTACTTCAGCATTCTCATGGGTTTCCGCCTCTCCTTTTTCAGTTTGAATTGGTACGTTAAACTTCTCATTGTACTTTATAACACGTTTGGCCTTTTCCGTCGTTTCATCTTTGAATTGCGATCTGTCCTCGGTATTGCTCATATTATTCAAATAATTTATGGTTGTTATTATAGAAAACAATTTCAAGATTTACGCATGCTATTTGTTTTAAAATAAATTATTCTTATGAATCTCATTTTGTTTCTAGGCGTCAAAAAGCACAAGTAATTGATTATGGTGGACGTTCAATATTAGTTGTGGATAGTACTGATATCACAATAATATGTCAGGAATTAGAAGTTGGTAAGCTACTTTACTTGTTAATACCCGTATCATTCCTATATGGCGATAGATTGGAATATAGCCGGATCCAACGATCAAAAACTGCAAATTAGCACATCTGTCAGATCCTTTATGTCACGAATTTATTTAACGTACTATTCAGTTTGCATTAGGAAACACGACCTAATTTGTTGTCATGAAAATAACACAATCTTAATGGAATATACTATATGATGCTGTTATATAGTATATGGCTCATTTAAGCATATATTATGAGTAATGTGGAAGCATCAGAGGAAAATACAAAATCCCCCTCAACCTACGGAGACAAGGCATACGAGGAGTACAGGAAATTAAAGAAAAAAAATCAAAAGCAAATTCTAGATTAGTAACAGTAATTGTAACAGACGGTGTTCTTATGATGAGCGATTACTCTAAGACGAAATAACACAGGATTCATTTGCATGAATTAAGAGACCGTTTGTTCAACATTGTTATTTCTCATGATGGATACGTCTAATTCAGACACGAGAAATTTTGAGATTTCGGGATGCAATATGCTTTTTGTATGTGAAAATAATGGCCGGTGAAAATAGAGGAGTTATCATCAGACCATCTCTTTTTTATAATTAGAATGGCTTCTTCTAAACATAGCAGCAGTTCCTTTAGTGGTGGGAATGTGTGATACCATATGCAAGACTTTCCCGTTTGTTCCAAGCTGCTCCATACCTCATAAATCGTCTTCCGTTACTAAACACATCTACTGAAGCAATAATTACCAAAAGAGGGGGTTGGCAATATAATACTTGTCATGTGTTCCCAATCGTATTTTTGAAGTTATTCCTGCCAATAGGGATAGTATAAACCAACTTTTGAGCATATACTAGGTTCGCTAGGTTTACCCACAAGAAGGATTTGATGTAAATGATCCAGTATCCAAAATGAATCGAAACCGAAGCACTCTGCCTCGGCAGAAAGCTTCTTCAGATTATATAATTTAAGATGTATTTTGATTCATATGACCAAAACCATAATTTGGATGATGTACCCAAATTTCATCTTCTTATGAGGATAAGTGCAGTACATATTAGTTAAAGATTATATCGTTGTGAACGATTGGACTAATCTTGATATAGCACGCATGTTGTTGTTGTATGTTTTAACGGCATTTTTCTATCTGAGTCTTAGGACTAGAGATAAACTATGACATAATTAGATGTGTTTTTAAAAATAAAAATAGTACTCAGTTAGTGGTTAATCCACAACTCTTGTCTGATAAGCAAATCCTATATTATTTTTATCTAAGAGGTGGTCGTCTTCCAAATATGATTGTCATTCCTGGCCTGCCCACTCGATAATCTATTTGAGAAACTTCTTCTATAGTCATTGGTACTTCGGATAACTGATGACCACAAATAGGGCATTTTTCAATCCTACCTCTTAAATTAAAACATGAGCAAGACCATCTGCAATGATCACACAGTTCCAGTATACTATCTGGGAAGCTTTCTCCTGTAAGTCTTTTTTGCTTCTCGTTAATGTCTTCATATGGGATTATCATGCTCTCTGGAGATTCTCCCTCAGTTACGTCATACCAGTCATCCTTATTACTCGCCGTTCTCATTCCACTCAATATATGTAATTGCAACCACGCATATAATTATTACAATATTTTAAATTGTATTGCAATACGAAGCCTCTTCTTTGTTATCCTATCACAAGAAGATAATATAATTTTTAGTAGTGGAAATGAAATCATCTATATTGTTATCCTGTTATATTTATGAATAACGGGAATTTTGAGATCGATTATCCCAAAGAGGGAACTGGATAGCGTGAGGAGTTGGATCCAAATATATCTTAGGATCTTCATATACCAATATGCCTTACCATAATTCTATTTTTATGAATTGCTATTCTTTCCAAGACCGAATTTAAACAAAACTGCATTTAATAGATTAATAAACATCAGATTTCTTAACTTTTACCAGATATTAATCCATATTGGAATGATTAATATTGCATCATTGTAACGAATATGCACCTGGATGAGACGATGAACACTAGTAATAATGAGTCAACCAATGGATCAATAATTGCCAATTCTGCAAAAAATCATTCCAAACAAATCGAAGTGAGCCAAAAAGCAAATCAAAAGACAAAAGAAACGATATTCATCTTGTGTGACTCATGTGTTTGGTGTGCTACATTTATTGGAAAACAGATGCTTCCCGCAGAAAGTAGGTGTCCACGTTGTTTACAGACTGAACTTTCGAGCTTTCCAATATTGCCTAATGAATCCTTTACTTTTAGCTATAATGAAGTACGAGGAGTAGAACTAAAATTCAATTCAAGAAAGAAACAGATTAATTAATTACCCTATTATAGTGAGCGTTTATAACTAAAGAAAAAGAAAAGAAAATGAAGGACAACATTTGGACTATTCGGTTTTTAAACACGATTAAGAAATTTATAAAACTGGGCTAAAAAATGGAAATAGCCAAGAATCACTAGTATTTAGGATAGTGCAAAAAGCATCTCTTAATTCTATATCCCATTTTTCTTCAATTCAGAGAGCAATAATATCGAAGAAAATGATATTAATTGATTAAAATCATTATCCTAAACATAGCTTGTTTTGGATTCAATATCCTTGTCAAGAGACACAGTTTGCTCTTCTTTTTCTGTTTTTAACACAGTCATCAATTCTGATTCGAGAATGTGTGGGATTTTGCAAACCTTGTTTTCTACTATATCTCTCATGTGGATTAAATTTTTGGCACGAATCTTTAACAAAAGATCAAATTTGCCATGCATTTCATGCATTTCCAAGACTTCATCAACTCTTAACAGATCTGATATAATTTGATCGGCTGATCCTGGAGAAATGTTTATACCCAAAAAAGCCATATGATCATATCCCAGAAGATCGTTAGACACGGATATTGTAAATTTATTGATAATACCTGTTGCCATCATTCTCTTAACTCTCATATGCACAGTTGCATCTGAAATACCAATTCGCTTTGCTACATCAACAAATGGTGTTGATGAATCTTTCTTTAAAATATTAATAATTTTAAGATTGATTTCATCAATTTGAGAAATGTCGTCGTCTATATTAGGTTGATTTAGCATAATCCTATTTCAATGTCAAGTTGGATCATATTAGACATAAAAATATTTTGTGTGATTATGGTAGAAGATAAAAATGGGAATGATTCCTCTTGGGAGGAAGGACAGTAAAGCGGATAGTTTGAAATTTATGTTACAAATAGTGAAATTTTCTTTTACTATAAGAAGGCGTGGTTCAAAGCACAGAACGCGTAGGAAGGATGAAATAAACCTAAGACCATTGCACATGATTCATAAAGTAAATTTAAACAATCTATGAATACTTGCTCCAACATGGCCTTAAGCAAATAGCAAGCATGCGCTTCTGGTTTAGATTGGATAGTATTGAGACAATGGTGTGTCGCGCAATAATTGATTCGAATGAATGAGAAAAAAATTCTCTATATTCTGATGGATTATGTGTCAGATAACAAAGTTAAGTCTGGATAAAATACTTGCTTATCTCATATATTCAACACAATTACTCATCGCTGGCTAGTTAATTACTGCAATTGGCAACCATAATTTAGCTCCACTCATGTTGATTGCAGTACCAGTGATTTTTTATGTTTATTGTAATTAAGGTAAGGTTAAACTACGACTAATAGGATTTGAAGTGATTTATCTTTTGAATTGGTTTGATTGCTAGGTTACTGGCAAATATCTCTTCTTTACCTTTATTCCTGAAACTAAGCGCTAGCCGCAGCAGCAAGCAGTAAAATGCATAAGGGTATAATTCCAGCCTCATTAGTCTCTGCTATTTCTTTATAGTATATTGCTCAATCTACAGTCAACAACAAGCCTTCACGACTATTCATGACATTTCGGTTGTTTGCTGGCTGGCGGTTGACTCACCATAACTGCTGGTCTGGCAAACAGCCTTGTCTTTCAATAATGCTGCGCCAGCAGTAAATGGTATCCCGACAGGTGGTTAGAATTAGATAATAAGTAGAATAGAATCCTAACCGTTGCATTATGGTGATATTAGCCGTAGCCACAACTACTACTGGCAGCAGTGTTAACGCGCGGCAACTAGTACCTGATAAAGACTGTTTATTTACTCACTCTTTAGACAAATGTAAACCAGATTCTAGTAGGAAGTGTCCTGGCGGGTTCAGCTTAAACATAAATAGTCAATGTATTCCTAACAAGTGTCCAAAGGGTTTCGTAAAACATGATAATGACGAAACAGGGAAATGATTAATGCAGGACAACATCTAGCATGCACTATTACTGATTAACGAATCTGTCTCGGAGGCAACAGCCTTATCTTTCAAGAACTGCATACTGACTCTATTATGAATCATGATTATTGTAACTATAATAACTTCGAAAAAGCAGTAGATTATAATGATAATCGATATTATAGACCTGAAGACGACCGGTTTAACGCAGTGAAAAAAGTGGGTTGGTAGATCTATTCTATGGGCTATGAGCGACCCATTGCTAATCTGAAGCCTTTCAAGTATCGGCCGTGGTGTGCTAAGAAACTGACCAAGCCAAAGGAATGAGTCCATTGCATAGCTAGTAGTCTGTCCTTTTTGAATGGAATTACCCACTGTTAGTGTTGCCTAGTTATTCTAGTCTATGTCCTCACTACGACATAACCAACGGACACTATCCTCAGAAAATACTTGGTTATGTAGTGGACAGTACTCATACTTTGATTCTATAGCCATTCTGTCTGGATTCCCTCATTATGAGTGACGTGTCTAGTGAACTGGTTAGATTTCATGTTAACTTATATTCCATATCAAATCCATATAATCACCACTAGACACAAATGCTAATTTATTCTAATCCGTGATAGTTGTCCATAGTGGTTGTTATAGTAGGATTCTTGAAAGTGTTTATTAATTCACCAGTGGAACTGGAAGACTTTTTTTATACTTATGTTAGAAATTGTTACTCGTAAAGGACTAAACCCTTGGACACAAAATCACTTGTGATATCGCTAATGATATTTGGGTACGTAAACATGAGGATTAATAGACTATATATAGAACAAAAGTCGTAACCTTTTAATAATTTTCTTCAGAGTTAAAAAGACACATAAACAAATTCAAATTTCCGGTGTAGGATAAGACAAACATGCGAATCCATGAGTATCGCCCTATCCTACCACCGTTCTCCAAAGTGGATATGTGGGCGGTCACAATATCACTCGATTAATAGATTGCGTATAGAAGAAAAATCAATCCCTTTAAATAAAATTCTTTGCTGGTGATCAATATCAGCTATTGCACTGCGTAGGACGGATTCAGGAGCCGATGCCTTAAGACTTATAATCACACAGACCCATGATAGTATCTATACACGGTTGACCGTTCGTCCCGCTTCGCTCATTGAAAGATTCGAAGAATTTATCATATTGAAGACTGCTTTCGAATATCAAGTCGACGATCGGTGAAAAAACATGCAACGCATGCAACGCGGGGTAGTGTGCCTCCTCCTAGGACCCTTCGAGGCGGTGTTCCTATTGCCCTTTGCACTTCGATTGTCGGGTTTGCATTTTGGATAGTTGTCAGAGTTGATGCTTGTCCTGATCTTCCTGGTTGTGAAATTATGCCTCCACAATCACCGTTACTTATCAAAGTAATGTTAGCATTAGAATTCGATATAGGATTTAGACATGAATTGCTAATCGATGTTGCTTGACTAAGGTCGCCCGTATGCGTTTCCTGTGAATGCGTCTTATGTTACTGTTATAGGTGTAGTGACTATATCAGCACGTAAAATTAATGGGATTGCCAATCATTAAAAGGAGATGGTTCGAAAGTTGATCGCTTATTTTAGTAAAATAATCCATCATAACATACTTTGCACATTTAAGAGCATTACTGAGTTGCGAAGGCTTTCATCAAAAGTATAGTACTTACTAGATTAGAGTCATGTCGATGATAACCTTGATATCTTTCTCGCATTTATCTAGTGCACTAGGCCAATCCACAGGCGCCAAGCGTCGTGTGATGAGCCGAGTGAGCCAGTTTGGGTTAGCCTTCGCAAGTGCTTCGGCAGCCTGATCGTAGTGTCGACGGGCTGCGCTTACCGTCCCGAATGCCACCTTATTTCCGAGTACAAGCGTCTTGGTCATTGCGTCCACTTGCACTTCCACCAAACGCTGGCTATTGGAAAATCCAGCGAGGGCAATGATTGCGCCTGGCGCCGCCAGTAATGCTGCATCCCTACCTACCTTGCCTACGCCGGTGCACTCGATCACGACATCCGGCTCAATCTGCAAATCGACGACAGGCTCGTTGTGATACTGAGCGCCAAGGTCGGCCACCAAACTCGGCTTTGCGCCCTTGTTGACCAGATCAACGACGTGTGTTTCTAGACCCCGTTGGCGTGCTAACAGTGCAGCGAGGAGCCCAACTGGCCCTGCTCCGGTGATCAGAGCAATCCTAGGCTCGAACCAGCTTCTCGAACCGATCCGTTCAGCTTGCTCCCACGCCTTTGCCACTACAGCTGCAGGCTCGAGCAAGACA
>JARBAU010000302.1 GCA_029237525.1 Nitrososphaerales archaeon
AGATCTGTAGATTTGTAGGATAGTAATCTCAACTTTTTGTTATTAGCTCATTTATATAGGATGTCGATGTTCGCAGTTTTGTTATTATTGTCATTGATACATCATTATTCAAGTCACTCAAATAACTCTTCAATTCTATCTCTATTATTAATAGTATTTATTAGATATTTGTAAAACTTACTTTCCTCCAGATTATACAACGAATGAATCTATAAAACAATCATATGAGTCATTTTCTTAGCTCCAAAATTGTAAATCTTAAAGTTCAAAAGAATGTAAATAACCAAAACATAGATTAGTTCACAAAATATCATCATCATTTGAGCAAACTGCTAATTAAGAAACGATGTAATCCTGCAATCGCAGCATTAGCTGCAATAGTATGATTAAATGTATAAATAATCAGTTTACGGATTGTGTGGTACTTACTGACATCATCTCAAATTGGATGGCTTCTACAGAGCCGACATAATGAAATAATAAAATATTGCAGCTAGGTGTAAATTTATATTTAATTACTTATGTAACAAATTCATCTATTCGTGCTATATTTCTAAATAATACTTGTTATTAAAAAAATTGGCAAATGAAAGATACAGACCACTAGGTGTTACGTTAATATCAATACTGGCCGTGATTGGCGGAATAGCCTTTCTAGGGATCGGAACAATTCTTATAGTGATTGGAATTGGCCTAGGATTCGTAATACTAGGAATAGCATACTTTGTTATGGCTTATGGATTGTGGAATGGCAGAAGTTGGGCATGGACAATAACATTGATAATATCTGGAATAGGAGTAATAGTAGGAATTGGTTCAATCATCATTGGAAATTTCGGATCAATAATTTCTATAATTATAAATGCTGTGATAATATATTATTTGTACAGACCGGATGTTAAAGCATTCTTTGATAAATAGATAGACACATAATGGAAGCTTCTTTCTGAGTCTTATTTACCAACAAGAAAATACGGGATTGAGTATAAAAGCGCTTCATATTTTGCAAGCTATGAATTTATTTATATTCTGGTAAGACGAGATTAATGATAAGTTTGTTGTGAGTAATAATGAGTAGATCTACATTCTTCAGATTCAGATTCAGATTCAGAAGTAATAATATGCCAAATATAGAAGATCAAATGAAATATAAAATCATTAAACCTAGTCTAGAAGCAAAATATAGAGAACTTAATTCTGGGAAAGGTGCATTATTTCTATAAATGGTGGAAAGCCTTACAACACGTTGGCTTTTAGCTCTAGGCATAGCTACATTATGTTTTGGAATATTTCTATTTGTCTTACGAATTCCAGTACGAACAATAGGGATATTTTTTGTATTGGGTATCCCGTTGATTTTATTATGGCTATATGCCGATGACAAATCAAAACAACAGCGGCAACAGAATGAGAAGACAATTAGCAATTCTGCCAGGGAGCACATCCAATATCAACAACAACCATGCATATGTTCTATTTGTAAACATGAACATGCAGAAGTATGTTTGAATCAAAAATGTGCATGTTGTATTATAATGAAGGGTGATAAAATCATCGGGCATTCTATTAATCCAATGCAATAAAATAAAAGTTTAGATCCCTTCTCAAGAATGTAATCAGTTTTGGAAAGTTGAGCATATCTCTTTTAATATAATAGTTTGTCATAATTGGCCAGGGATCATGTCTTGAATTAATAGTATGCATCATCATCGTGACTGGTTTCTTTTCTTTTATGTAGATCCTTGTTCATTTCCTATTCAATTTTGACTGTTTTAACAGTTCTAATAATTTTGTTTCTCTTTCTATAACTCGCTGGAATTAGACAAATTGTCTGTTCTGTAGCAAGTACGATCTATAGACTAGTATAGCAATACTTTGAATTAATCTATAATGGAATAGATTATGTACAATTAATCAAAATCAAACAGATCCCCTAGTAATGCAGACCTCTTACGTTTTTTATAATGAACAAGGCGGCCATCATAATCATTTTCCTTATACAAATATTGATTTTTTTTATTAAATTTGCCTACGTATGTGGTTTGAATCCCTGCAATTTCATCAATTTCTCCTCTATCCAACCATACACCTTTACATTTTGGACAAAGATCAACTTCTACATCGTATCTATGCATCAATTGCATTTGCTTTAAGCAGTTAGGACATTGCAATTCTTAATAACCGATATCAAAATACTTTCGAATATCATTTAATCATAATGTTTACTTTGTAATACAAAGTCATGCATTCAACAAGCATTATTCAATATGAATGATACACTGATATGTATTCCAGTAAGTATTACTTTCTTTAGTTATGTAAAAACTTTGACTTTTTGTAGCATGATTTAATATTATGCTAAACAATTGAAATTTGATCCTTAACTATCATAT
>JARBAU010000303.1 GCA_029237525.1 Nitrososphaerales archaeon
AACTCAATTAATACTGGTCTTAAGATAACCATCATCGGCTATCTAGCAACCATGTTTACTATAGGTATAAATGAGTTGTGGCATTTCTGGTTCGTAGAAGAGATATTTTCAGTTCCTAACCATTGGATGTTTAACATGGGAGTAGTAGTAGCTTTCATGGGTGCTCTTGCTTATGTAGTAAGAGTATATGCAAGACTGGTAGAACTTGGGGCGGAAACACCTGCAAAGAATCCGTATGTAGCTGAAATGTACAAACTAGCACTTGAAGGAAAATTATATAGTAGATCAATACCTTAGAGGAAGGGTCAGAAAATAAGAATAAGAATAAGGACTAGAACAAGATTTTAAGAATAAGAACACAGGAGAACAAGGATAAATAGTGCCAATCAATCAATGTTAGTTCAAGGGGATCACAACTATGTAAGTTCCTGATCCCCTAATTTTCTCATCTACTTATGATGTTTAGATTTAGATAAACTTTAGCTCAGATGTCGGACTTTCAATACCTAGTCAGAATTTTATAAATGCCAACTTCTCTAGCAATAATATCTCGGGTTTGAAAGAAACCGCGTTATGTATCAATATCACTCTCTAGAGGCATATCCTAAATTGACAAAGAACAAAAATGCGAATAAAAAATTTCGAAGAAATTAATAAAGTCTCATCAATAAAACCACGATCTACTTTCTATATTTTTATGGCTGCTCCATAATCTCATGCTGCGCGGACTCATTTAGCACTCTGCATACGAGACGATTCACAAGAAAAGATACATATTTGATTAATTGAACGAATATTCAGCTTTTATCTACATTATTTGAATTATAGGATTCTAACCATGAGTAACTTTGTAGGGTACTATCCTGAATAAATTCTAATATTCAGCGATTGGCTTAGATTACTTCCATATATCAAAGCCTAATGGCAAAAATCCCAGTTTAGCGTCTTGCAAGATGACACAGTTATACAAATACTTCCTAGAAAATACAATCGATCCATAGAAAATATCTACAGCAGTCTTCTATTGATCTCTCTTTTTCTGTAAAATTAATACTGTGATACCGAATAATTTCGTGAGTATTGTATCTATAAAAAGTAAGATTGTAATAGATATTAATTATTGCAGTGATATAGTTATTTATGGGAGAACGGTGGATTGGATTTACCAACCTGTCATTACTGGAACAAGCTCACGCCAGGGTAATTTAGACTTTGATGGACGGAGTACGGCTCAATATGTCAACAGAAGAAGCGAAAAAACTGTTGAAAAGACACGTAAATACTAAATTAAATTTGGTGATTATGTTTGTAGATATTAATGACTCAACACGAATGAGCATTTCATTACCTCCAGAAAAATTTGCTCTAGTAATACAAACTTTTGCTCAAGAGATAGGTATTGTCTTAGGCTATGGTGGCTATGAGTTTAAGTATGAAGGTGATGCCATAGTCATACTATTTCCAGCTGTTCTATCTGGGCTTGGCAGCAATGGCACTAATACTATAGATACCTAATTGTGGATAACTGCAAATGCTTACACGTACTTTTTATAGGTGATTGATTAGATATATCTAATGAAAAGAAACGTAGAACAAATAATTGTATCTAAGGGGGATTATGAGTAGGCAATATGACACCAAGTCCAGGGAATCTTAATCTATTGATAAAAAATTTGTCCTCCAATTACAAGTGGCCTGACGGTTACATGTCAGTAGATTTTTATTTGGAGGCATTATAATCCTATGAATATAGCCGAACCTGAGCAACCTGTCAAGATTATTGCAAAAACTTGCGGCTGCAAAGGGGCAGCAACCAAAATAACGTACTCTTTTATTGATACCTACCATAGTCTCTGTCTTGATAAAAAGGATATTATATCATCTGAATTGGAAGCATGTGAAAGTCTATTGGGGCATACTACGGATCAGAAAGATAGAAAATCAATTCAAAATGAAATCGCAGGATTGAAAATGGCTTTAGATTTGATGCCTTAATTTCTGAAGACTTTTTTTCCTGTTATAAAATGGATAATCAGACATTTGGTGTCATATAATCTGCGTAGGTCGTGATATTAAACGTCTTCGACCATTACGGTAATTTATACCCCATATCGCGATTTTAATCTAGATATAGTGGCCTCAATACATGCTAATTGATTTGATTTGATTTGATTTGAATTGAATTGAATATAGGCTGCTATTCATCGTTGCTTGAACCTCGTCAGGAATTACTTTTGTATCTAATTAACTATTCCTATAAGTTAGGCATAGCAAGGTGAGCAGTTTGGGATATGAAAATAAAAATAGGGCAAAAACTCTTTTGTCAAGGTCACTGATTCTAATTTTTTCATCTAATTTCGATGATGTATGTGTGCTTAATTTTTAGATCCGACTTCTGCTCTGGAAAATATTACCAAGATGCCACTTTTTCAGACTTATAAGTGCTGAATCGTGTGCTTGCAAATCATCTGTAACGGGAGTTGAAAGTTGATCTCGTATCGATCGGATGATCGTGTTTCAAAATATCAAGTACGCTAGTTCCATAGTTAACCAGATAAAACTACATCTCTTTGTAGAAATATTAAATCAAATGAGACTATTATCGAGAATATTCTCTATAATCAGTTGAAGAATCTACCCGTTTTTACCCAATCCAAGAAAGCCGAGGCTTGAATTCTTTCTTTCTTGCGCATAGCACCTTTCATAGTATTTACAAGAAAGGCAGAGCTCTGATGGCTCCACTATGGGAACCCTTTCTTCTTTGAGCAATGTACTTAGTATTTTAGCTCT
>JARBAU010000304.1 GCA_029237525.1 Nitrososphaerales archaeon
GAATGTAACATATCAGTATTACGATAAGACTTCAGGCTCGGGCGGTTCTGAAACCAGAATGGTAAACCAGACCGGAGAGATGCATTTTCTGGGATATACTGACGAACTAGTTGGATATTACCCCGGAGATAAAGTGACTGTGAGTGTAAGCCAGTGTATCACACATCTGAATGCATACGGCTATCCAGAGTGCATTTCACTGCCGATTATTGATTCAAAGACTATAACACTTGGTGAAACTGGCGGTTTTGTCAGCCTAGACCTATCGAAGAACCAGGTGACAGGAAGATGAAGATAGTATTTGGCGCGTCAAGACTATTAGCACCTCGTCTTTCTAATCAATGCACATTTAGAAATGTCAGATAAGGTTTGATTTTGCGAAATTTCTCGGCCTTCGAATTCTTTTACGCCAGTATGTAGAACCTGAATGTCCAGTATAATCCAAACAAAATTCGATAAATTGTATTTAGGAAATCGACGAACTAGGTACCAATGATTGTATTTGTTGTCATTTGTTATCTATTATTCTTTGCAACAATGAGCTGATAATTGCGACTTTGTGTAGCATAGGTAAATCTATTTCAATATGAAGGCATTTTTATATCATATGACGTCAAGATATTGATTGGTCGTAGTTATTGTGTTGGCATTGAGTTTTGTCATTTAAACTAATTCTCAAGCCAGTAATATTGTCTATGGCCTATTATTATTGTCTGATAATACTATTCCAAACTTGATATAACATACACCACTTCCAGCTTCGGAACCTGCTCCACAATGACAAACAGTAAAACCTGCTAAATTCTTGTCACCATTGTTGTCATCATCTTTAATTGTGGTATTGTAGTTGTTGTTGTTTCTATAAATCAATATTGTATCTCCTAGTTTCTGGTTATTAACAGCAATAATTTCATGCTTTACATCTAAGCCATCATATACACTATTTGTCAATAACTTGCACTTATCCAATGTTTGTTCTTGTTTATGTTTTGGTATTTCAGAAAATTTAGACCAATGAATTGAACTTGTATCGCTATTGTTTCTTTTTCTCTGTTGCTGCTGTTGTTGTTCTTCTACTGGCCATGTAGGTTTTGACATTATCATAGTAAGAAAACGAGGCCAAAAGCCAAACTTTTGATAAAGCCCTACATGCTTTGCACTCTGAGCAAATGTAAATAACCCTGCATGGTTTGTATGCCATTTTTTATCAAAAAAATTCATTGTTTGCTCAAGTAATTGCTTGGCTATGCCTTGATCCCAATAGTCAGGATGGACAACTAACGGCCCAAAATATCCAACACTTCCCCAATTTGTAACAAAATTAAAACCCACAAGTTGACCATTAGCAGATTCAGCTGCTAATGTCGAAGTCGGATCTGCTAAGAATCTTGTCTTTACGTTATCAGCATCACCAGAAAATGTGATTGGATCTGGTAATCGCAAGAAAATGCCAAAAGCCAAACGAAGCATGTGATCAGCTGATGGCAAGTCACTTTCTACGAGTTGTCTAATTTTGATTTTTATATTGTTAGTCATCCTTAATACTATATTTGTTTTTGTTTTGTGTCAAAATAAATTCGTAATTATTATTATCATTAGAATAAAAATAAAAATAGCTAACAGGATCAAAAAAGCAATTTTGTAATAATAATAATTTATTTATGAAATAGTATTGGAAAAATCCCCTAGTGAGTTGCATCATCCCTATTATCTCTCTCTATTAATTATTAAAACCCAGTATGTCAGTATATTTAAATAGGTAGCAACCTATACAAGAATAAGCTTTGATACTAAGAGTAGAAACTCTATTCCAAGATATTAGATATCTACTAGTCTATTAAACCTTAGAAATATCTCAGCATACTATGAATTTATCAATCAAGATCTAATGAACACATTCTATCGATAACAATTTTCTAAATTATTCAATAAATATTTTAGATAGATTTTTTAGTGAATACTGGAATTTCGTATATTTGGTGTATATTACAAATTATTGATGATGGATATTATCTTTCTTGATTGATTATTTTAAAATTCCTATATAGGACTTCTTATAAAAAATGTGTCATATTACTCGTAGAATGATAACTAAAACAAGATTATTTATCATGACAATGATAATAGCATCATTAACATTTGGAATAGCAGCTGTGACGACTAACACCTTAATGACTCAGCATGCATCTGCTCAGAGATATGCACCCCCACCAGACGGTAGTGCTGGTTCAGGAAGTCCAGAAAATTCGACATCAGGTAACTCAACAAAGTAGAGAAAAAAAGAACAAATGGCGAATCTCATGAAGGAGGAGAATCAGACAGAAGAAGCCGCCACAGTCAGTAATCCTTTTTATTTACAAACTAACGTTTTTAGTGATACTACAAATCATTATCATCAATTTAGGATCTCCAGAACTACAGATTCTACGCAAGGCATTAATCAAATAGATATAGCGGACGGTTTGAAAGATTCACTAATAGAACACGGTTTCGATTTAGAAACGTTATTGGATACAAAACCTGAAAAGACTGCTGAGACATTATGTATAGATTTGTATGTTGCGAAGCTAATACGTATTGCTGCGATGAAACAATATAGATCGAGAACGTCAGAATCATCTCTTCTTCATGGCTCTGAAAGATAACGATAAATAATAGTAAAAGGTACACATTATGCACAAAACATACAATCTGTCAGAGCAAGAATGCGAGCTTTGGTTATATAAAGTCAAGCATCTATGGATGATGTAATTTCCTTGGATTCTTTAAAATAGATCATAGATGTTCTAAAAGTCAGGGCATTAACAAGAGGAATAGCGCCTTAGGACGTTAGATTATACTATACTATGATCGAATTTTTTGAATGCCGCTAACTACCATGAAAAAAGCATATAAGAAAAGACTACTTAATATTTTTACCGAGTCCTATTCGTGGTTGTCGCTGGCGATGCTGTGTAACTAGATTCAGCCCAACAATCCACCATCACATAAGGCTGAATCTATACCAGCGACATTTAGGTCCAATCAGATACTCGTTTTATAATATAATAATTTAAAAAGGATCTCACTAAGTATAATTTATAAAATTCCAAATAATCTCAATTGTAATGGGTTATAGTGTGCAAACAAGATTTGATTTAATTTTATATTGATGTTTCTACTTTTAGTTGTATGTGGTTTGTGGAGAGCCAATTCTTTAATCAAGGAGTGCACAAGACAACTGATTACTTGACAAAATTAATATCACACATTCAACAGTTAATTAACGGACACCATATTTCTGCAAATCAATGTTTTAATGTCATTTAGTCATGCACAAATAATAGTGAGACATTCTGGAATGTCGCTAGTCGTAGGTCCAAGGATATTATAGTGTATCTGCAAAAATTATACCTGCTCTCTGCACTATAACAAGACATATGGCCACAATTGAAACCAGAAGTAATAAGCTAAAGATATTATCATGTTCAAGACCGTGCAAGAAAGTCCTAAAACCAAACGGCCTAAAGGCAAGTATAACAAGAGCAATCAAAATACAAACGAGTACATAGCCCATTATTTTGCCATCATTTGTACTACTATTACTGCTGCTGTTTCTAACGAATCGACTCATTGAAGACAGCTTGTATATTATAAATGCACTCTATTTATTAAAATTTTAATGCCTTCAGTCATAGGAAGTAATTGATTGCAAATATTAATAATAGTAGTAATATTATGGATGAGATAAATTCTAGTCTTATTCTTTTTACTAACTACACACAATAGATCTGTCTTCTACGATCTTGGTCGGGATACTTGAGTTTCTAATCGACCATTTCTCAGCTTGTAGATATTTTTGCACTAAAACAAATCTTCACCATAAAATGTCCATGTGTGGTATAATGAAATTATGGAATTGATTAATTCCATTAATTCCAATAGAACTTATTCTGATAAACAAGATTAGTTTGTTCTGCTCTGTTCTGTTTTGTTTTATTCTATTTTATTCTATTTTATTCTGTTTTGTTCTGTTTTGTTCTGTTTTGTGCCCATTTTTGTCCCGCTTCATCTAATTACCAGTTGTAAGTACACATCTAAACCTAGCTTTACCATTTATCATGAGATCATATGCTTCTGCTGCACGTTCTAATGGAAAAACTTCATTCATAGACTTTGCACCAGAGAGAACACTAAACGAGAGTGTGTCTTGAGAGTCAATCGACGTACCAGATGGCCAACCTATCAATGAGCGACGTCCTAATATCAGTGGAGTTAGAGGCACTTGAATTGGCTCATCGGAAGCTCCAATTATGACAAGACTTCCATTAACTGCAAGACCTCCGATAATTTCAGTCATCGCCTTTCCACTTGGAAAAGTTGCAAGTATCACTTTAGCTCCTCCCAGCTTGTTAAGTTCTTCTACTGCATTTTGTGACCGATTATCAACGTATTGGTTTGCGCCCAGATTCTTAGCGAGTTCCTCTTCCTTGCCTCCAGCTCGACCTATGGCCACGGTATTAAAACCCATCTTGGCAGCAAACTGGATAGCAAGATGACCAAGTCCGCCTATTCCAAGAATAGCAACGAAATCGTCTGCACGTGCTCCACTATTCCGAAGAGCATTGTACGTAGTAATACCAGCACAAATAAGAGGTGCAGATTCCACTGCCGAGAGCTGCTCAGGAATTAATGCTAGAGCCTCGACTGGTACGTTCACATAGTCTGCATATCCGCCATCGTATGAAATACCTGGTACCTGTGCATATTTACATGTAATAAAATCCCCGCGCCGACAGGAGTCACAATGGCCACAATGACCACTATGCCATCCTACAGCTACCCTCTGCTTGGTTTTCCACCGAGTGACGTCTTTGCCCACTTTATCTATAACTCCTGCAATTTCATGGCCAGGAACACGTGGATATTGGATACCAGGGAATAAGCCTTCCTTAGTAAAAGAATCACTATGACATATGCCGCATGCTCGTACCTTTATACGAACTTGTGTAGTAGCAGGTTCTGGAATATCTTTTTCAACAAGTTCAAACGGACCATTTGCTTTAGAGACCTGAATTGAACGTATGTATACGATAGTTTTAGACTATATGATTAATAATAGTACAAAGAGTACATTGTCATGCACTGTACTCAAAGCACTGTTATAAAACGAAGTGCACTTTTTGTTATGTTCCAACAAATAACAACTGATTCCATTCATGATCTTGATGAAATTAATTGTAGGGTACATGACAATAAAACACGAATACTATTTGATACAAATTATTTTGGTTCAGCAAAAACACCAGAATTTTTGATATGTGAATCATGTTTTTGGTGTGCATCACACATTCCTAATTCTGAAAAAAGATATATCACAATATGTCCACGCTGCAATGGCATTCGATTAGAATCTATACCCATAGTGGTTAATGAAATTTCCAAATTTCTATACGAATCTAAATAGAACATAGTCCTAAAATTTATAATGGCTGGTAAGCTTGTGTAATAACAAAAAACAAAAAAGACTAAACTAGCGGATTCAATAATGAATTTTGCTGCAATAGGGGTACTCTAGCGACTAAAAGATCAATCCTACTAGTGCTAGATAGAAGTTTATGACAAATAAGCTAGCCACAAGATCTACTAATGATCCATTGCGTGGCCTGCGTGATATTCCGGATCATTGGGATGTGGAGTAAGCGGCGTAATGGTGACATCCATCCAAATATTAAGTGGTAACGAAGATAGAACTTCGCGAAGCATAGCCTCATCGACGGCTCGAAACAGTCCAATACTACGCCATTCGCCTGGACCCAGAGGTGGACGCCAGAGTCGAATTAAGTGGCCAGATTTAGCAAGTTCAGCAGCTCGCACTGCCTCAGCCGAGCGCAATTCATCGATCTTAGCAGAGCTAGTTCCTTCGGGAACAGTGGTAACCATATCGGTGAGGAATTCCATGGTTTATACATTCCTCGCTTGAATTTAGTCATTTCCATTACCATCTGATAGACATCTATGTTTATCGCCACTGATTCGTACTTGTTCCGTATTGTATGTAGCAGGATATCCCACAAAGGATAACCGAATGCTAGAAACACACATAGTACATAAGACGTTTTTTAACGGAGCAAACTAGTTAGATATATCATAGAAATAGCATAGATCATATCATTATGAAGAGCATCATATATGTTGAAATTCATATTTAGGAATATTTAGGTAAAAATTGAAGATGGATTTAATATTGAAAATATTCACCTATAAATATCAATGAACTGCCACATAATTAATTTGAGGCAAATCAAATGAGCAAAATATCGACAAAAATCAAATAATAATTCTATCGTTATGATGATCCGTCTGTGTCAACCATAATGCAGTGCAATCGCCAGATATAATAACGTGTATACTATACTACTATTTGTACATTATGACCAGCAAACACACTTGCGGTTTTAATTTTGATCTAAGAGCGTTTTCTGTATATATATTAATCATAGCATTGTTGAGTATCACTGCCGTCATGACACCTTTTGTTAATAATGGGAATATTACCTTAGCTCAATCTTCCCAATCACAACAGCAAAACCAACTACCTTCATCGTCCTCATCTCAACAATCAAAAACTCGCGAATATACTTTGATAGCAGAAAATACCACACTTGAAATAGCTCCTGGAGTTCGTGTTGATGCCTGGACTTATAATGGTACTATCCCTGGACCAACCTTAACAGCTACTGAAGGTGATAGAGTAATAATTCATTTTATTAACAAAACACCTCTTCCTCATACAATTCATTTGCATGGAGACCATCCTAGTCAAGAAGATGGAGTATCTGAGATGGTACCACCAAATGGCACATTCACTTATGATGTAATTGCGCAGCCAGCTGGCGCTTTAGCATATCACTGTCATGTATCACCAGTAATGCAACATGTCAGAATGGGGCTGTATGGAGCATTTATAGTTTATCCAAAGACTCCATTACCTCCTGCAAGAGAATATGTTTTAGTAGCCGGCGAATATGATACTCAAAACCAATTAAATCCAGTACCGGAATACTACATATTCAATGGTTATGCAGATCAATACATGACACATCTTCTTCCAGCTAGGACTAATGAGACTATTAGAATATATCTTGTAAATATGGGTATGTCTCCTGCCTACGGTATGCACATTCATGGAACCTTGTTTAAGGCCTATCCTTCGGGCATATTGCAGAATCCTCCATTCATGGTACAATCATGGGAACTAGCCTCAGGTAATGCTGCTATACTGGAGGCAAAATGGCCATGGCCAGGTAAATTTACATTCCATTTCCATGGGATACCTGAGGAAAGAGGAGCTATGGGATTTTTTAACGTGACAAATGCCCCTGCAGGTGCAATAGATGGAAAAGATATAGCTATCACAAAGTCTATAAACATGAATGATTGGCAAATGAATCTAACAAAGAGCCTTCAAAAAGCAGATCCAAATGGGAAGACCACAACCACAACCACAAATACTAGTGAACATCACGGAATGCAAATGGGGATGGAACGCGAACATGCTTCGCCACCATCCACAAATAATAATAACGCAATACCAGTATCAATTGTAAAAGGGGCAGCCACGTTGGCAAACAAAGCTTTTTCACCTGATCATGTTAAGATAAAGATTGGAAATACTGTTATTTGGACTAATAACGACAATAATATACATACAGTCACATCAGGTATAGCTAACACTCCTAATGTAGGAGAAGCATTTGATTCAGGCTTAACATCTCTTATAAGCCCATCTAAAACTTATTCACACAAGTTTACAAATGCAGGACAATTTACTTACTTTTGTAGACTACATCCTACCATGGTAGGGGAAATAGAGGTAGTTCCATAAAAATAGAAGATCTATAGTCTTTCTTATCGATGGTAAAAAATAGAATTTTTAAAATTCAATGTCATTTTCGTCCTTTGAAACAAGAGTCACGAAGGAGGCTTTTGTAATTATACATCTAAATGGGAATGAGACGTGACACATTAAGTATCAGTTCATCAAAATTGGGAATTATGGATATATTCATCGTATTCAAATGTCATTAGATGAAAGGAAAATGCAAAAGTGTAACTATTAGTTGGAATTATCAACTTGTTTGTTTGTTTTGCATAGCATTTTTCTTAGACCTTCCTAAGACTAATGACTAAACATGTAATTCTAGTTCATGTTCTTTCCTTTCGTTTTCATTGTGAAAGTGTAGATCACAGTAATGGCATTTTATATGTGGTATTAGCTTAATAGGATAATAATGATTACCACCATATCTTTTTAAATTCACATTCATAATATCGTTACTAGTCTGATCTTCCACGACTATTTTGTACGATGTTGTTGTTGGATCAGCACCTTTGATTCTTGGTATATCCTTATTCCTTCGGATATTATGTTGTTGTTGTTTTATACTGTTCTTGTATTCTTCAATAAAATGTCTTAAAGTAAAATCCCATCCATGTTTTAGATCTTCAAGATAGTCAGATTCAGCAACGAGGTGAACATATCTAGAATTAGGATTCGTCCTTGCAAGAAAGGAATTTTCCAAGCTGCGATTATTATCATCGTTAGAAGATATTGCTAATTTAAGCGCGTATTCATTTGTTTGTTCATTTGTCCATAGTTGCATTTTCTGGTGTATCATGATTTCTGAATCTCCGGCTTTTTGAGTGGTTTCTATTTTGTTTTTCGTGGTTTTTTTATTATATTGCATGATCTACAGAGCAGCATAATTATATTGACTGCAAGATAGATTAACATATCGTTAAAAACTTCTAATTCAATGAAAATTAGTTATCGATTTTATCAATCTTAAAAATGCAACATAGATATGAATTATGCATTACTCAATCACGACGTTCAGATACAAAATGTTGATATCGAACAATAGGTATACATCATTAAATGAGTCTAAGGCTAAAATTGCTAAAATTGCATATAATACCAACTTATTGCATATTTCACATCAATAATATCTTGGTCACGTTATTATTAATGTAGATATTTTATGGCAGAAATAGAAATCAAGCATCAATATGCTCATCCTGAAGTGTTAGTGGATACGCAGTGGGTACAAGACCATCTCGCTGATGATAGTCTTCGTATTGTAGAAGTAGACTATGACCCTGTGGCAAATTACGAATTAGGTCATATTCCTGGGTCAGTTTTAATACAGTGGAAAGCAGACATAAACGACCCTATAACAAGAAACATACTTAGTAGACATGTATTCGAAGCACTACTGCAGAGGATTGGAGTTAATAATGATAGTATCTTAGCGCTGTACGGTGATTTTAACAATTGGTTTGCAGCCTTTGCATTTTGGGTGTTTAAATACTACGGATTCAATGATGTTCGTCTTATAAATGGGGGAAGAAAAAAATGGTTACAGGAAGATAGGCCAATAACTAAAGAAGTTCAAGACCATGTAAACGGAAATTACACAGTGGATAAAGAACCGGACAAAAACATTAGAGCATATCTTGATACTGTGAGAAATACGTTGGGTACTAAATCATTAGTTGATGTTAGAAGTCCAAAGGAATTTACAGGAGAGATTACAGCGCCACCAGAATATCCTACAGAGCATGCGCAGAGAGGAGGACACATTCCGGGTGCTACTAATATTCCATGGAGCCAAGCAGTAAATGATAACGATGGTACATTCAAATCTGTAGCGGAATTGAGGACGTTATATGAATCAAAGGGTATAACCCCGGACAAAGAAATCATAACATATTGTAGAATAGGAGAAAGATCCTCCCATACTTGGTTTGTTCTAAAGTATCTGTTAGGATATCCAGATGTTAAGAACTATGACGGCTCATGGACTGAATGGGGAAATCTAATTGCAAATCCTATCGAAAAATAAAGTTCCCCAGTCGAAACGGTTAGTTCTTTTTTTAGTATAAGGTTTTTCCTATAATACTTTTTGATATGAAGAATGTATATATGAGGATTAGATTAGTTTCAACAACTGGATAAACTGGATAAACTTGTTGATACCATCATCGATAAGAACCTGGCGTATGTTCTTCATTTCTTTTACTCCATTTAATAGAATCTTTCTGCCACAAACATATTTCTTTGATATCTTCGTCATGCATCACCTTTGTTCGGATTCAAGTACGCAGGAATATATTCTTTCAAGGTCTATGCTTTTGTTTACCTTGTATATCATATATTAGAAACTAAGAGCCTCATTATTCTAATCTGACTTATTATAATGTTTCATATGCATAGTTCCTTATTAGGGATTGGCCATTATGATACGAATCGTCAATCATTGGACAGCTTATGAATGAATATGAATAAAATATATTCTTGATATTACTATTCTTGATATTATTATGATTGCTAAATCACCTCTTTCGATATTCTTTCTAATGCTTCTTGGGTTCCACTCAAGATATGTTTTTTTACAATTTGGGTGAAGATTACAAACAAGCCATTTATCTTGATGTTCCATTCTACATCGATTCTAGTAAAATTATTTTCTATATTGCTGAGTGCAATCGTTTTCTTGCCTTTTATTGGTCCTTCCGTAATTTCTATATTAATAGACTTTTTTGGGTCAAATACTACGATCTCTTTACATACGGAATTTCTGAAGGCTATTACTACATCTCTCTTAACTCTGTTTTCTGCTTTGCTAATATTTTTTATCTGTCTAGTACCTCTCCAAAAGTTGGGATCTCTATCGATATCAGATACGACATCCCACACTCTATCAATTGATGCTGCCATTTTTTTACTAGCATGAATAAGAACCATATTATCTCATTATATTGCATGAGTAAATATGGTTTATCTTTCTTTATCATGATCTCATTTGCTAAAATACTAACATTTCACATTTCACATTTCATATTAATTGTATCACACGCGATTAAATGCAAGTGTAAGGAGCTGCAAACAAATCAAAAATCTAATATTCATCTTTTTATGTGGTATGTCATAGCGATTCTTATATAATTAACAAAATCTGATCTGATTATCGCCGCAAATGATATTAACGAATTAGAGTAAGTTAGAAGAAGAAATGAATTAGAAGATCTTCTAAGGTCAGGATATTAATTTAACATCAAAAAAGATAAACTATTAGCTCTGAATAAATAACAGAATGGAATGAAAATAAATTTTAGGCATTATAAAGAGTTGTTATAATTTGTCGCAAAGCTTCACTCTATTTATTTGTCCTACAGTATTTTTCCAATCTCTCCAAAAAGTATGTCCAACCATTATCAAATTCTTTAGATGATAATTCTCCAGTCTCTCTTCCAGTAAAGCCTGAATGAGTTAGCACTACTCTTGTCTTATTATGATTTATCTCTTCAAGCTCCCATATTACTATAGTTTCAGGAAATTCTTTTGTGTCCTTAAATTGCCAAGTATAAGATAGTTTTTTGTCTGGAATAAATTCCTTTATTGTGCCTTCTTGTAAAAAATCCCTTTGATGCTCTGCCGCTGATTTTTCTTTATAGAAAGAAAACCTAACTTTTCCTCCGATCCTAGGCTCCAATATGGCATGATCTGGAAACCAATTAGTTAATTCTGCAGGATCGCTAATGTCTTTAAAGACAATATCTGGTGGAGCATCGATAACTATAGTTTTAGTGATTTTTATAAGATTTTGCTCATCTTGATCTGTCTTTTTGGCAGCTGACATGTACCGCAATATAGAATACTATAATATTTAAATAGTTCTACAACTATATAATATATGAATTATGGGTTCTCCTTGGAAGGCACTATCCGATGGTAATAGAAGAAAAACATTATTGCTATTAGGAAGAAAAGACGGTATGATCCCAAGCGAAATAGCCGAACACTTTAAATCTACATTACCTTCTGTCTCAATACAGCTCCGTATTCTAAAGGAGGCAGATTTGATAACAGAGAAAAAACTGGGAAAAAATAGAGTCTATTCAGTAAACAGAAAGAAAACCCTAAAACTAATTGAATTTTTTGAGGATGTGTATGAGTATAATCTACATTCACTTAAAGAGTATATAGAAAATAAAGAGAGGAAAAGAAAATAATGAATAACCATACTGAAAATCACAAAATAGTTTCTAAGAACGAGTGGATTGAATATCGTAAAGCTCTGCTAAAGGATGAAAAGGAGTTCACAATGCTTCGTGACAGACTTGGTCAGCAGCGACGAGATCTCCCATGGATAGTAGTTAATAAAGAATATATTTTTGAAGGACCTAACGGGAAACAAACTCTGTCAGAACTTTTTGATGGAAGAAGCCAATTAGTAGTATATCACTTTATGTTCGATCCGAGTTGGGATGCTGCATGCCCACATTGTTCATTTTGGGCAGACAATTTCAACGGTATAATTGTGCATCTGAATCAAAGAGATGTGACTATGATCGTTGTCTCTCGAGCACCATACAGCAAGCTTGCGGCTTATCAAAAACGGATGGGTTGGGATTTCATGTGGTTTTCTTCTTACGATATAGATTTCAATTTCGATTACAATGTATCCTTCACATCCGAAGAATTAGCTCGGAAGGAAGCATTTTACAATTTCACTGCCCAAGATCCTCATAGTTCTGAGCGTGAAGGGGTAAGCGTATTTTACAAAGATCGTGCAGGTCACATATTTCATACTTATTCCGCTTACGCACGTGGAATAGACATATTAAATACGGCATATAATTACCTTGATCTGGTCCCCAAAGGACGAGATGAAGATGGGCATGAATTTCCTCAGTTCTGGGTACGGCGTCATGATGAGTACAACAGTAGTAGATAATAATATTACACATTCATAGGTACAAGTGGATAAATATTAGATCTCTAAGTTTTCTAGATATGATGTTTACCTAAATATATTGTAATCATTGAATAGTTTTTTGCGAAAAATACTTCAGAGCATATTCGTTAGGAGACCTTTAGTCGTACTTTCGTATGGTTATGAATTTGATTAATCATAGTTAGTCATATCATATTATATGATTAAATACTGCTTCAAAGTAACAAACCTGCTACTATGCAAACCACTGAGATCATAATTAGCGAATCATCAGACGCCTACAAGAATTTTATCAACAGTCTAGATAGCGAATCCTCGCGTAGAATATACAGACGATCATTTCCTTACTTTATGCGCTTCTGCAAGATAAACAACTATGACGAAATGCTCCAGATTGAACCTAAGAAACTAGAAGGTTTGATTAGGGATTATGTAATCTACCTGCGTGAAGACAGAAAGGTATCACCAGCATCTATATCAGTCTATTCTTCGGCTATTGCCCACTTTTACGAAATGAACGATATTACTATAAACTGGAAGAGACTAAAGAAATTCAAAGGCAGATTAAGAAGAGTAGTAGAGGACGTTCCCTATATCAGAAATCAGATAAAGGCGCTGCTAGACAGAGCAGGTCTAAGAGACCGCTGCATGATCTTGATGATGGCTTCAGCCGGTCTTAGAAGGGGAGCTTTAACTGGCCTTAGACTAGCAGATTTACAAAAGATAGAAAAATACAACCTATATAGAATCATCGTTTACAAACGAGAACAAGAACAATATACGACATACTGCACTCCAGAGTGCACTAAACTAATAGATCAATACTTGAAATGGCGTCAGAGACTGGGTGAAAAATTGCAGCCAGATACTATACTGTTTCGCACTGAATTTGATACAACATGCAACATGATAGTATCAAAACCCAAGCCTCTAAAACCGGATACCATAGGTCGTGCAATCAATATCCTTCTAGATAAAACAGGCATAAGATCCCGCACACAGGGCTGGAAAATGACTACATTAATGGAATGTCATGGCTTTCGCAAGTTCTTCAAAACAACCTGCATAAACGCCGGAATGAACCCCCTCTATTCGGAATATCTAATGGGACATCGCAGCGGACTAACCAAGTCATATTTTAAGCCGACAGATACCGAATTACTCGAGGGAAACGACAAAGCCCTTGGTTATGTGGCCGCGATTAGCGATCTAACTATAAACGAGGAACATCGCCTGTACAAAAAGATTGATGAGTTGACTAAGAAAAATGACGAAATTAAAACTATGGAGATTAGACATGCTGATGAGATCAAGGGAATACGTGATCAAATGAGTCACATTATATCAATGATCCAGCACAATCCGAAGTTGGCACATGTTAA
>JARBAU010000305.1 GCA_029237525.1 Nitrososphaerales archaeon
AATAATGAAAATATGCTGTTAGTTCCTTATTTGTATTAGTAAAATAAATGAAAATTCCCTTTTTGAAATTCTAAATATGTGTGATGTGTTTGTCGGTACCATTTTTGATAATGAACATCAGACATCGATTGAGTGGTGCTGTATAAATAAGTGTATGATCTACCGTTTTTCTGGGCGGGGCGATATGCTCTAGGACATTATTGACGAAAACGTAACAAGTGCCTCGGTACATTGTAAAATTGGCACTATTTTCCAGTTTGTTTCTGAGGGCTTTCGCATGTCATTGTCGTGGACTATAAATCTATGAATATTATCCATTCATAGTAGGACAGGATATGGTGAGATCAAAACAGAGTTATTCACCTATCATCTAAATTGTTAACATAACTTTAGGGAGTAATTTTGATATCCTGAATTTATGAATCGTATATATGAGACTATGTCCTGCAATAGAGTTGGCTTCTATTAAATGCCAAGTAAAGTTAGATCGAAAGTTGGCACTTGGGACTTGCGAGATCTTGACGAGTTATATAATAAGAGATTTGAAAAATTTTTGCAAGCAATAGAAGAGAAAGTAAAAAAAGTAGAATCAAAACAGCTAATACTCGTAGATACAATATCCACAAATGATTTTAAAAGCCTTCTATTTGAAATTGAAGATCTTTCAGAGAATATGGGCATAGCGGCTGGATATTCCCATTTGATGTACGCTTCCGATACTTCCTCGAATGAAGGCGCTGCTCTTATGACAAAAATGGATGGGCTTTCATCCAAATTCACTAATAGACTTTTGTTCTTTGATACATGGTTTAAGAAGCAATTAAATGAGGATGAGTCTCGTAGGCTCATAAATTCTGTACCGGAAGTATACAAAGAATTTCTTATGCACAAAAGATTGCTTTCAAAGTACACACTAACAGAGCCGGAAGAAAGAATTATCAATACTCTGGAGGTAACAGGGACCAATGCATTAATCAAAATTTATGATAGATTTTCCAACGCATTAGAATTTATAGTTACCATAAAGAAGAATAGAACTACTATTAAGAGAAAATTTTTCAGTAAGGAAAAATTAATCTCCATGGTAAGAAGTCATAGAAAGGAAGAGAGGGAAGCTGCATATAGATCCTTATTGCAGGTATACGAGAAAAACTCCGGGGTATTATCAGAAATCTACATTAATCGAGTTATCCAGTGGCGAGACGAATACATGAACATGAGAGGATTTGATTCTGCCATTTCAGTTCGAAATATGTATAACAATATAGCCGATTCTACAGTCCAGACATTATTAGATGTATGCAGGCGTAACGCACCTATTTTTCATCTTTATTTCAAAGAAAAGGCAAGGGCGCTCGGCGTAAAAAAACTTCATAGATATCATCTATACGCCCCGCTGCCCTCGAACGGAAGCAATAGAAAGAAAATTGCCTACGTTCAAGCCAAGAATTTAGTACTAAGGACATTTGAAGATTTTAGTCCTTCATTTAGAGAGTTTGCGGAAAAACTATTCGTTACTAAACACCTAGACTATGAAATAAGGAAAAATAAACAGAGTGGAGCATTTTGTTCTACACTCTCGCCCAAGGTAACCCCTTATGTACTCCTCAATTATGACGGCAAGCGTAGGGATATTTCTACCATGTCTCATGAGTTAGGTCATGCAATTCATAGTATCTGTGCCTCGTCTAATCCATATTTTGTAGCTCATGCTCCACTTCCACTCGCGGAAACTGCATCTGTATTCGCAGAGATGCTCTTAAATGATAAGATGTGCCATGGGCTGAAATCTGATGAGCGTATGTCTTTTCAGGCTCAGCAGATTGATGATTTCTACGCCACAATAATGCGACAGGCCTATTTTACGATTTTTGAGATCGATGCGCATAAGGCTATTGCAGATTCCAACATGCCCGCCGATGGCATAGCTGAAATGTATCTCGACAATTTACGACAACAGTTCGGTAAATCGGTAGATGTTTCTATGGACTTCAAATGGGAATGGTTGTTCATACCACACTTTTATCATACTCCATTTTATTGCTATGCGTATTCATTTGGCAATTTACTAGCGTTGTCACTTTATGGCCAGTACATGAAGGATGATAACGAGTTTATACCGAAATATATGGGAATATTATCTGCTGGTGGTTCACGAAAACCTGAGACCCTGTTAAAAGAGGCCGGCATAGATATTACTTCTGAAGAATTTTGGCAACAAGGTTTCGATTTAGTTTCAGATAGAATCGAGTCATTAAGGGGCGAGAGATGACTTGAATTTATATGGTGAAATTATACAACTTGGCAATGATGATAATCCGGAAACATTTGGAGATCAAAATGCTTCCAAGAGGATTCAGAAGTGGTGTCATATTTGATCTCGTGTGAAACATACAATGATGTTTACCGAGTTTCGTTTGGTTTGTAGATTTTGGATACACTTAATGAGTATTATAAAAAATTTGAAAGAGGATTAAAATATTCTATCGAACATAGTCGTCTTGCATTATAGAAATCAGGAGAGATTTGCTCACTCGCTCTAGCTAATTTGCTATGGATAAATTTGCTCTCCGGTGTATCTGTCTATAATTTTGATTGCTTTTGTCGGACAAGTTTGGGCCGCAGCTAGTATCTCATCGAAGGTGGCATCTACTTCCGAGACGACTTTTGCCTTAGGGTTTATCCTCTTATTTTTTTCTACTACAAATACCTTTGGTGCAAGTGTCTCGCAACTACCGAAAGCCATACAAAGTGAGGGTTCTACAATTAGATGGAATCGACTTTTCGGGATATCCAGTAGGCCAGAAATCAATGTAGAATTAGTGCTAAATTCGGCAAATTGGACATAGCTATTCTGACTTTCCGATCGTCTGCGACTAACTTCGTTTATATTCGTAAAGTCATAATTATTAGAATTGTTCGAATTGGAATTCGTTTTACGGTGAGCAAAACCAACTTCTTCCTGGTTGCTACTTACATGCTGATCTGACTCTTGATGAGTCACAGAGCGATCCATCTCGTAGCCTTGTGAGTGATCATAATTGTGTCGCTTATCTTTATCCGATAGAACCTCAAAAGCAGCATTAATCTTTTTTATCATTTCGTCAGAAATTCCCGAAGTATTCCTATCGGGATGGTATTTTCTAGCAAGTCGTCTATATGCCCTTTTAATCTCGTGATAACTAGCATGTTCGGACACACCAAAAACGGCATAATATCCCTTGCTATCCAATAATTCTACAAATACTTATCAGTACTTATCTCTTTTGATAGCACGATTTTTCAAACCCTATTGTTTGCCATCTGACAATTTGTATTCGTGCCACTGGTAATGAACCTGATTGGGTCGTTCAAGAGAAACTCCAGAAATGTAGTACTCTACTCCTATCTCTTTCTAAATGGAACCGTATTCCATGTAAAAAAGCTATTCGGTTTTGATCGCCTCATTCGAAGCTGAATTCAAGGTGGGTCTACTGGTAATCTCCAATACATTTGCAGTAGTGAATGGTCGAAATAGCAGTTCGGAGCACCTTTAAGATTTTAGCAAATCTAAATTTATCAGAATAACTTCGGTAGCATTTGAGAGATATTAAATCAATTGATTGTATGCATTAATGTCTACATCTTTTGCTTCTACCAATTATCTAGCCTTGATCTTTATATGTATTAGTTTTAAAAACTGTGCGTATTATGCCGCAACTACTGAATCTCTAAGAAAACTGCTTCGCTGCTTTGTCAGCTGGAAATTTTTTGCGGCAATAAAAATTATTTTGGCAACGTATAACTCTATACCCAGAATAGTAGAAATCTCATCTATACCGTAGTGAAGGATTGAATCTACAGTGAATCCAGCATCTATCAGCATTTTCTTTAAGCCAGAGGCGATTTCTAATTCCTCAATGCTAGAGTTCATGTTAAGCTCAGACTATGCAAGCATAGTATATAATAATTCCCTCAAATATTTTTATAGTAATAATTTCTTGACTATTATATGTTTCAGTTTTCAAAGTACTATTTGATGAGATTGTATGTCGAATATTAATATGTGATCTAATTCACTTTAGTTTAGAGACTAATATAAGGCTAGACTGGTAAATTTTTGCCCAGATAAACAATTTAATGATATCATATTTATTAAGATGTTATTTAAATATACCAATCATAATATGTTATGTAAATATGATGATTATGCTAATGCAATAATTGGAGAGGTACTTTATGGCATACTTAAAGAAATTGTTGATCCTAAAGTTAGCTATGTATCATTAATAAGCCACATGTGTCTATTCGATCTTTTTAGATTTGAAAAATCTTATAACTCTATTTACCCAGGCATTTCGGAGCAACAAATATGTCAAATCATGACTTTGTGACCACCGCAGATGTTAGTGTTTCGGTTGCAGTTGGAGACATAAAAGTACAATTCAATGGGTCTGCCGAATCTGTTCTACAATCAGTTATTGCGTTTATGTCGAAGCAGGTTCCCAGCTTAGATCTTGCCAAAAGAATTTCCCTAAATTACTCAGCTACAGAATTGATAGAATCCTTTGCAAAGTTCATTAAGATAACAGATGAGGGACCAAGAATAATATTGGATCCCGGTGAGACAGCAGTAAAAAAACTTTCAGATAAACAATTTGTAGCATTGCAGTTGGTAGCGTCAAGAATTTTAAATGAGCTAGGTAAGTCGAATACCGATGGATTGAGTCTCTCACAGATTCAATTTGCCACTGCTTTAAATCCAAAATCGGTGAGTTCTCGTTTGTCTGAGTTAGTCAAGTCTGGATTCGTACTAAGAAATAACACAAAAGATGGACTTGATACTCTTTTTATTATTACCACGTCAGGCATCCACTGGCTGAAACAAATGTTATCAAAAAAACCAACATAATTCATTAGCTGAAAAAGCCCTTAGTACTGTGTTCCCACGTCATGTGTGGGGATGAACAGTAACTTGTCTTATTGACTCTCAAATTGCGAAGCCTTATCGATCTAATTGCTAGAGTTAAATGAATTCTTAATAATTCAATAATTCAAGCCTAGTATTCGTAATCTAGATTACGCTAGCCAGAACATCCCGATTTCTTTTTATCCGTGTTATGACCGAATTATTCGAACTTGACATATGACAAAAACCATTATAGACTCGAGCGAATAAATGATGATAGTCCGCCTATCTCTTGAAATATATTGAAGTTAAGTGACCCACTAACTACTGTATCCATTAGCATTGAATTTTGTACAAGTTTAATTGCCATTGATAAATTAGATGCCCTATATTGTTTTGACATAATGCAAGATATTAAATTTATTTATTTTACAGTAATATAACATGCGTATTGTATGTCGGGACGATTATTTTGTCCAACATATATTTAATACATATTTACTAGTGAGTATTGTATTCTGATTCAATGTAGTGATTACTCAAGTTTAGAACACATTATTCAGATTATGACAAATTGTCTAGCACTATCTGTACAATGGATGATCGGAATCTTGTAGAAAAGGCATATCTATTGCAAAAATCGAATAATCTTCAAGTAATGTAGTTAAGTTATTATTATGATTGGGAAGATTATCTCTTGATAGTTAAGAGAGTAAGTTAATTTCTGATGGCAGGTTCCCAATCTACATATCGAGACAGGATATATATTGTCAAAGACTTAATTCTCAAACTCGTCGAATATGGCGAAATGAATCAGACAGCATTAATAAGCTTCTGTGGACTAAAT
>JARBAU010000033.1 GCA_029237525.1 Nitrososphaerales archaeon
ATGCTTTACAGTTAACAGATATTATTTTTCATATCCGAATAAACCTGGATTTACATTTACTATAAAACTTTGTATTATGCCATTACAAACCAACTTATTGATTCTTTCCTTGATAGCATTTGGAGTTATGCTAACTACTGTAGAAATATCCCGATATGATGCCCTACAATCTCTAGAAAGACATCGCACGATCTCTAGATCAATTGCATCTATCTTGTCTTTTGACTTACAATCATATTTTGTTTTTGAGCTTAACATATTCAATGCTTTGTTGTTTGATTCGCTTTTACTTGTATTAGTCCATCCATTATCACATAATATTACAATTTTTCATTCGATCTGTGTTTTCTCTTCTTATAGCAGTATAACGCGATTGATTGGGAAAAAAGAAAATAAAAATAGACCATCACTAGTCATTATCTGTTCATCTTAGCTGTTCTTTATCAACTATTTTGATACTTCTTTCTTTGGCCAGTATTACAGCGGTTATCGCTATATAGGCTACTTGTGCTAGTTCACATATCATATCTACTGCATCAACATCTCCTCCTCTTCCATTAACAGGATTGCCAGGGAATCGCGTAACTACATACAGTATTATAAAGCCTACATTTCCTGCAATTCCTATATAATACCAGATTCTACCCCATCTTTTTATCATAGGCAATACCCAGAAAATCTGTGCAATTCCGGAAGCAAGAAAGAATGTCGCTACTGGCATATTTCCAAGCATTCTAGTGTGCGTGAGTGGCATGTACAAATGTACTATTCCAGCTATCGCAGTGGCAACCGCTGCAGCAATAAACAAGTACTGGTAGTTACGAAATGAGGATCGCCGTTGTCGTTGCTTGGCGTTATTTTTTTCAGACATATTTTTTAATCACTATTTCCATAATATTGTTATACATAGTATTTAATTTCTTCACAAGTGTTTCTGCGTAATGCTGTTGTGAGCAATGCTAGGGTCGTTAGTAAGACTCCAACTCCGACGGTTATGGAAGTTTTTAACATGTTAGTTCTTAATGCAATGACTTTAATATAGATAGAACTGAGATGGCTTCAGGAACATTGTTACTCCCATAAAGAACTCTCCAGAAGAGAGTAGCAAATGTAGATGCAGGTAAGAAACATGATAGGGAAGATATAAGTCTGCTAAATGAATTTCGTCTATATCTTGCAGATTTAGATTTCAAAAATAGGAAGGCCTTTGTCAATCAAGAACAGAAAATTGGCCAGTATAACAATTTACACACTATATACCAAATATAATCAATGGATTGAAACATTACTGCAAATACCAATAACGGATCAAAGAAAATCCGCAATAGATTCATTACTTACACCATATTTGTCTAGTATAAGAGATCTGCCATTTACTCAAGCATGTTCTATGATCGGTGATTTAACATGATACGTTACTGTCACAGCCATGGAACCTTGAACAATCATCTTGATTATAGAATAAGACTAGTAAGCGATAGATTAACTCAAAATGGTATTCCTACAATAAAATAGAAATTATGATGAAATATTCTGGTTGGTATAATGATTTTGAAGAATGGCACTTATTTAGCTAATACGTCTGTGTTATATATAAAGAGAGCCTCCATTAAAGTTCTTCAATTTCATAAATCTCCGCTGGAAATGTCTTATAAAATGGCTGATTAATAGACACTTAATTCGCTATAGATAGCGCGAGTGATTTCATGCTCAAAGGTTTAGTCCTTTGCTAGTAGCGCGTTCATATAAAAATATAGATGGGTAAAGGTTGTTTTATTGCTGGACCAGCTATGGTTGAATGGACTATTTGTAGCCAGCCTAGCAATAACATAACAACCTGGTTCGACTCTATGAAGTATTGCAGGTACTATTTTTAGTATATCTTAAACTATAAACTTTTTAGAGAATTGTCACTCCCTCATCATTCATTATCTTTTGAACTGTTCAAGGCTTTGCTAGTTTCTTAGAACACCAGGGACAGTATTTGAAAGGCTCCAAACTAGCAATCGGACGTTCTTAACTCGTAGAATACATGCACCAGCCTGCCTTTTTAGCTGCGTTAACCTATCATCCTCAGGTCTATAATACCGTATATCAATATAGTCAACTGCTTTTTCAAATTCGTTACAGCTACAATAATCAGAGTTCACAATATAGTCAGTCATTCTTGCTTGAAAGATAAGGTTGTTTATTTGCTAGGCTAAAATTTGGCTAGAGCGCATAGCAAGAAAACAACCGTGCAGCGTCTACGTGTGTGTTATCGTCACCTATACACTAGTCAGCAGACTATTTACAAGTAGCGGTAACTATATGAAATTGTGTTAGCACAGCCTTATAGGAGCAAGGACTGCAGCGACAATAACTAAAGACGACAATAACTAAAGACCTTCATGGGCTGTTGCACGCCATTCATAATAATTGCAGACATTTCGCTATCAGTCAAATTCATGACCTCTTGAATACATTTTGCTCCTTCCTGGCTTCCTGGCTTGGATACCTTTTTACATGACTGAAGTTTAACGCCAAGGTCGTGTGTATTTTGAAGTGTTTTGTCTATCTCTCCGGCTTCAGCGTGGACAACAGCCACGGTAGCAAATAACTGCAGCAGAATAGACATGACGATAACACAACAATTATTGAGAAAGTTGCAAAGGCCATACCTTACCCACTACTAGTATCACTGTATTGACGGTATAACGATTTGATAAACTCAAAATCTTTTGTCAACACATTAATGGACACAAAATGAGCAGAGTCCAAATGAGATTCTAATTGTCCATACGAACGCCGCTTACCACATAGCCGGCAAACCCATTGCTGCTCACCGCTTCGAAAATAATAGCCATTCGTGTCTTTAGGTGACAGAATGCCTCCTGCTCTTTTCTTCATACCAAACCACCATTATGCCCTATGAATAACGGAAGTCATTCAAGTACTTTACTCTCCAAAAGAGAGTTCAAAATATATTTTACGGTTACAATATTTTACTTCAATGATAGCAGCGAGATCTTATCTCAAATATTCAATCACTTATATAGTCCGAATAGCAGTCTTTTCTGTTTTCATAATAGCCATACCCTTAATGAGTGTAACTGCTCTAACAACTACAGCCAACAATAATCACAATAACAATCTTAATCTTGCATTTGCACAGACACAAGGAAGTAATAATACTGTTAATACCAATGCCACAGATATTGATACTTTTAGGGCAAGGGGTCAGATATCCAGTTTGGCCTCTGATACATTGGCAGGGAGACCATCTAGTAGTGCTTCAGAGATGTGGGTCCTTGGTGGAGATTGGGAGTTTGGCGTAAGTAAAGGCAATCTATCCAACTTGGCAGTTGATATTTCTATGTCAAAGATTGATGGCAAAGAAGCACATCATCATACTATAGAAAGTCTGAGGAATGCAACTGGTGCAATCCTACCTGGTCACAGTCAGCAAATAGCACTCATAGGAGGCAATCATACTGACTTTAAAGGAATTGCAGATATAACTACAAATGGAGAGATAAAGTGGAGAGATGTTCCAATAGTTGTTCATTTGATGAACGGAAATGTAGTTAATTTCAACATAGGGCCAACAAAAACTGATGACCACTTCAAAGGACTTCCAGTATTTGGCACTGTAGAATCAATAATAGATCAGAGTGGTAAGGAGTTGCTAAAACAAGAATAATAAAAGTTCGTCATCTAATGGTGTAATTCTTTATAATGGCCCTTAATGATTCAAATACTGAATTAATTGACAATCTATCATAGAATCAACATCGCGACCTTAGTACGTTCATGAGGATATGCATTATATCTATCATGAGAGGCGCGCAGGATCATAAACATTCTCTAACGTGAGGCATCTGATGAATAGATTACTCCCATTTGATATACATATACACAATAATTAAATGAACCTTCTGAAGGTATTGGGTTCACCATTATCAGTTAAGATATGATCGGATAAATCATAAATATTCAATAAGCTTCACTATATCTAGTAATCGATATGACTACTGTAGACCTCTATTCTGACCTGCTGTCATTGTTATTGAGATTTTGTGCTAGCATTATTGGCAATTATAACAAGGAGTGCATACTTTGACAGTTACTAAAGAAACAAAGAGCCTTGATATGCCATGGGAGAATGAGTACGGTTATTCCCAGGCTGTGAAGGTTGGAGACACTATCTATCTATCAGGGCAGGTAAGTCATGACGATAATGGCAATGTCATAGGTCATGGAGATATGGAGGCTCAGATGCGCCAGTCATATGCTAATGTCAAGAAGGTTCTTGCGATGTACGGGGCAAATATGGAAAATATAGTAGATGAGATACTCTTCGTAACTGATATGGATACCGCCTTCGCTGCCGCAGTCAAATGCAGGCAAGAAATCTTTTCTGGTACTCCAGTCGTTGCTAGTACTATCGTACAAATCCAGCGTCTAGCCTTTCCTCAACTTATGATCGAAATTAAGTGTACTGCAAAGATATAGAGCTCACGACAATGAGAACTAGACGTCAATGGAAGTTTGATGTATAATTTTGAATGCAAGACCAATATGTGAGATCGATGTGAAAGTCTTGGTCAGTTATCTCCATTCCCATGACTTCTCAGTAAAGTTGCCCTCACTGTCGATAACAGACTCAAAGACCCCAATCACATTATTGAGAAATGCTAGTTTACCTGTTGATGATGTGCTAAAGAAATGAGAACCACACCATTTCATTTTCCCTAAATTGTCATGTCTTCCTATCCATTCACCAGTATAGGTTGCCACTTCAGATCCTTCAGCCATAACAACTGCTTTTCCTTTGCCACGAAATATCCTTTGGTATTTGTTGGCTTTCCAATAAGGTTAGCATAACCTTTACTTGTACTCCATTAATGCTCCCGTTAGCATATAGAGATGTCTCAACTGAAGGACCTTCAATATCTAATACTCTTTGACTCGTAACTTTACCTTTTCATCTCTCCAATTTGTTCTCCTAACACAATTTAGAAAAATGGGCAGTAGGTTTTATGCTTATTATTTAGTAAGAAATGATTATCAAATGGCACATTACAAATCCGCCCCTGATACTATGGCTTAAAAGAGCATGTTTCTAATCAAGGTTAGCAACAGGCTCAACCTTAGGGAGGTTAGTCAGGAAGCACACATTTACCTGGCAAATTTTGACAACTCCTTGGACAAATCAATTACTTTAGTTACATCTCTTCCTATAGGTACAAAGTTGTAACCAAATACAATATGATCTACTCCCATATCCTTTATTCTTTGTATATCGCTCCCTATTTGGTCAATGCCTCCAGATAATGGAAACCTATTTTTATCATTGCTAGATGATGAATTATCCTCTTTTACATTTGGATAGGTCAGCATTATAGTTCGGAAATTATCGGGATTCTTATTTGATTTAGTTGCATTTTCCTTTATGGCGTTAATACAATTCTCAATATTTTCAAGAGGACCCCCTACTACGCCTAGCCAGCCATTAAGATCGTATTTTACTATTCTGGAAAACGTATTAGAACTAAATCCACCAAGATAAATTGGAATATGTGGTTTTTGAATAGGTTTGGGACCAATTATTGAAGCTGGTATGTTGTAGTATTTTCCTTTAAATTCTACAACATCATCAGTCCAAATCTTCTTCATTGCTTGGATAAATTCATCAGCTCCACCTGCTCTATTCTGAAATGGTGCATTGGAAGCTTGATACTCATCTTTAGACCATCCTATGCCAAGACCAGATATTCCCCTTCCGTGTGACAGAACATCTAATGTTGCATATCTTTTTGCAAGCATTAGGGGTGTATAAAAGAACATGTCTATGACAGATGTACCTAAAGAAATCTTGCTTGTATTAAGTGCTACATATAGTAAAACATCCAGTGGATCTAATGCATTTTGATATTCAACTGGAAGGCTTCCATCTGGAGTGCCACCATATGGAGTTTGTGGTCTTAATGGCCAAAGAATCCTCGTAATAGTCCATAATGAATCAAATCCCTCTTGTTCTGCCTGAGTTGCGGTTTGAAGAATATTCTCTTTTGTAGCCTGTGGTCCGAGATTTGGTAGGGTGATACCAACTTTCATTATTGATGTAAAGAGATTCTTAGTTTAAAAAGATCTATAGTCAATAACGTCTAATGTCTTTTCACGATCATACTAGGTATTGTTTTGTGAAAGTGATATCTATTTGTCTATGGTTAGCACTTATGTCTAACCTAAGAGGAGTCATTTCCGACAGCATATGCGGCGCCTCCTGGTGTCGATGACTACCTAACTAGTCCACATACGACTCACCGATAGTGCCATTCGGATACTTTGTTGGTCAATTCATTTATCATCTTTTGCTGCTGCAATACTAAGAGCATGAATAATGATTCAGCTGAAAAGTAACCCCCTTTGGCGCTAGCTGCGCTAATGTAGTCTTTATTGTTTCTGCATTCATAAAGCATCTTATCAAACAGAAGTTCATCTTCTTCTTTTAGAGCATATCTAAAGTCTTTCCATGATTCGATCTCTTTAGCTAAGATATCACCAATGCTGCCATCTTCATTTTGTTCATTTTGGGTCACTTCGATTATTATCTTGAGTTTTCATTCTTTTTAATAACAGATTCGCAAAGGGAGAGAATGATTCAGATGAATAGTTTTCTCCTTTGGAGATAACGGCTCTGATGTAGTCTTTATTTTGTCAACATTCATAAAGCGTCTTATTAAATAGAAGTGCACTTTCTTGTCTTAGAGCATATTCAAAGTCTTTCCACGATTTGATTTCTTCTGCTAAGATGTTGGTGCTGTCATTTTCTTCTGTTTACAGGAAATTTGTTGTTTGACGTATCTTATCACCATATCTTATTAATATTAGAAAATGCCCTGTAGAAGAAGCTACCAGTATGATTAAAAATTGGCTTGATAAATGCAGCAAGCTAAGGCCACTAGATTTTAATCCCAATTATGCAATCAAAAATAATATCAAATCATCTATGAGGAGTGGATATTTACCAATAAGTCTAAGGAAGTTGAAGGCAGATAACGCGTACTTGTATAATGTATTAGCTAGATAAAAAGACTCGTCCAAATCGGATAAGTATATCGGAAAAAGAATTACAATACGATATGAGAAATGGCAGGTTATGAATATTATCACCTAATGTAGACTGATGTCATAGGATGGTAATATAATTTTATATGCTGTATATCATGAGACGCGTGGTGCCTAAAGATGCCTAGACAACTTGTTCACCGTTAAGAACTAAGCAGATTAATAGCCCAAACAAGTGGCGCCATAACGCTGATTGATGACTCGCATTATGGTGTTAGATCAAAATCTGGTTTAATAAGTAGAACGTCGTTGCAACTGAATTAGGTTGTGCTAGCTGTAATTGGGAGAATTTCGCGGTTTAGTATTTATACTACTATAAAATGGCTTTAGTAATATAATTGTGACTAAGAAAGAACAATGTGGAAATTTATTTACTGGGTAGAATATCTCTATTTAGATTTTGTCCTGGCGCAAATGTATTTGGACCTATGTCACCACATAATAATGATCCATCACAAAAGCCTCTAGCCTCCGCAGATGGAGTATCATCTTGGGGAGTAACTGCACGCCGATCGTGGCCAAGAGCATATTGACATGCAGGTTGGTCGCTTGGTTCTGTACTACATGCTACATAAGATGATTGAAATCCAATATTAGTTATTGCTAGTATCAATACTATTCCAATACAATACCAATGCTATCAATTTCGGTTGTGTTGACAGGATCATCTCATCTTAAATAAGCTATTTATACCAATTGTCAGATCTTTTTTATAAACGTGATTATATCGAGCCACAAGTTTGAAGAACTAGGAGTAAGGTACTGAACAACCTTGGTTGAACAGATTGATACGCACTACTATGAGACGCTGAAGAGGAGAAGCTATCTCAACAATAAGGGTACACTTTATAAATTTGAGGACTGGGTCATTAAGCAATGTAAACCATATCCTGAGATGCGTGTCTTGGAACTCGGCTGTGGAACAGGAAAACATACCTTCCCTTTTGCAGAACAAGTTTCACCAGCCGGTTCCATTCTGGGTATTGATATATCGCAAGAGGCTGTTACGGAAGTTAATGAAAAGGCCAACTCGAACCAATTAAAACACATCAGAGCTGTGAAAGGATCTTTCGATGAATGCGTCAATTTGTTGCATGATTCTAAATTTGATCTGATTCTATCTTGCTACGCTATATATTATGCAGAAGATATGAAGAGAGTTCTATGTGCTTTACGTTCCCTTCTAAGTCCTAAAGGTCACATCTTTATTTGTGGTTATGGCAAAGGGAATAATCAAGAAATTTTTAATATTATTAATCATGTAATTCCCAATCCTCGTGAACATAGGAAATCTGCCGGGGATTTCATTGATGAATCAAGCATAGAAGAAATAGGCAAGTGTTATCAAAGATTCAGTACGGTTAGATTGTACAACAAGATTCAATTTAATGGAGTAGATGATGTCTTGGAGTGGTGGAAAAACCACCCTTCCTACCTCCCTGAAATTTATGACCAAGTGAAAGGCACATTACAAAGCATTTTTGCTTTGAAAGGTAATTTTGTTTTGACCAAAAGCATTCTCGGTGTGAACTATTATTCATGAATACTTGACTTATGCACATACCTTTTGTCAACTGATTTCCACAGATCGATGTAAGTCTAATACTCAACCTAACAAAATACAAGTACTATTAATAATACATATTTTATGGCATAGAACTTATCACACTGTGATCAAATATTCCTGCATTGTGATTAAATAAAGCTAAGAAAGTTTTGATGAATCTAAAGGGCATATATTTATTGAGAATTTTGAGGTATAAGCCAACTTAATACTTATATATAAACATACCTTAACGAAGTTAATTGGTCTGGAAGATTCAGGCTTTGCTCAAGAAAGTTGGTATAGACTCATATGAAATATGGGGAAATGATGAACAAATTACTATAAGATCAGTAGCTCCAATTAATAGATCTTTGTTCAATGATCTTACCTTTTGTTCCTCAGAGGGGGATGACGCAATTAGATCTATCTCAAGCTCTAGGGCAGGTGTTATTCTTTGTAACAAAAGTGTGATGCAACGGTTGGGTCATATGCGAGTACAAAAACACCAGCAGTGTCTAGTTTTTTTGGAAAATCCGAGGTTGGTTATAATGCATATAATAAAGTTAATCTACAAACAGAAAAAAAGCGAATCACGAAGAGTTTCAGAAAGTTCATTAGTACCCAAAACTGTCAGAATAGGAAAGAACTGTTCTATAGGTGAATTTTGTGTCATTGGCGAGGACTGTGATATCGGGGACAACACAACAATACACGATAGAGTTAACATTTTGCAAAATACTAGGATTTGTAGGAATTGTGATATCCAGCCAGGAGTAGTGATTGGTGCTGACGGCTTCGCGTATGAGAGGCACAATGAAACATTTGAACTTGAAAGGTTTCCACATATTGGTGGAGTTCAGATAGGAGACGATGTCGAAATCTGTTCGAATTGTTCAATTGCGCGCGGATCACTCTTAGATACTGTAATAGGCAACGGTACAAAGATAAATGCACTAGTCCACATAGCTCATAATGTAGAAATAGGAAGAGATTGTGCCATTGGTGCAGGTGTAACCATTGGAGGTAGCACAACTGTAGGTGATACATGTTGGCTTGGACAAAATTCAACACTAAAGAATAAGATAAAGATAGGAAATAAAGTGATTGTGGGTTCAGGAGCAGCAGTTATAGATAATGTAGAAGATGAAGATATTGTAGCTGGAGTACCAGCTAGGTCTATAAAACACAAAGTGACTTCCAATCAGTTGTTCCTTATGGGCGGACATACACAGAAACGAAAGTCTAGACATATAATTACAAACGAACATTATAAATGACTTGCCTTGAACTGTGGCACTACAAATACGTTATTTTCTTTCCTGAGATATTTACTGTCATAGATTAATCATTGAAAAGACTGCGTACCTCTTGCAAATATTACATACGGTATCTCCAGTCCATTCCTTTTCATGGATTAGATTAAACCTTCTATTGGTTTCTATATGGATACCATCGGCCGTCTTTACCAAAGCCTAAACCGTCAGCTTCATGAACGCGTGAAACACATCCAATAGCGTAAGAGCTACCATCTGCTAAACCCACAAAGAAATCAGATCGTCCATCTATACCCCCACTAGCCGACTTTATCATCATTCTGGGACGTCAGTCTACACCTAGGATCTAGCATTTTTCATAATATTTATATCCTGGCATCACGCATAACGCTATAAGACATTACGTCCGGGAGTGTTAGTCCGGATGAGTTAAAAAGTCCGATATTGTCCGATGAGTTAATTGCGTATTGACGGAATTAATATGTTGGTTCGCATCGATAAGCTGATACTGTCTATAGATATCATCAATTAGAAGTGAGAGATCAAGTTCATCAATAGTCATGATACTATTACCTATCTATAGAATCATCTATTCATGAGTCAGTCTGGGCACTTGCTCTTTCTTCGTAGTCGGATCGTTTTACGTGATATTATGCTCTATTGGATTCAGATATACGTCTATTATTTCAGAATGTAACTTGCCATGCGGACGTCTCTGCTGAATAGCAATTATTAGATAATAGGGTGCGCAGCGATATGCACATTTGTTTTCCTGCCGAGCGCACATAATAGATCTCTTGCGTAATTAGCAGTTATGATATATCAATGCTGTCTATTTTCACTGTGTTCCTAGATTGTAATCCTGTTAGACTGCATAACTCTAAAGTTCAATAGTCCGGATATTATATCAGATATGTTATTGTACCTCGATAGTCTGTTTCTGAACCTAGTTGTTGTACTTGCTAACATAGGTGACATTATAGCTTACACAGATGGGTTACACTCCTGTAAGGAAGTGTATCCATATAGAAATCAGTACAAGGTTTAATTTAATACATGAAAAAGAATGGACTGGTGAGCCTGTATCTATTATTTGCAAGAGATACTGTACATCCAGAAAGAGTTACTACAAGTGGAAGAAGAGATACAAAGAGAAAGGGATAGAGGGATTATCAGATCTCTCGAAAAGACCTCATAATATCAAGTACAAGAAGATTACATCTGAAATACAAGAAACAATACTTGATCTACGTTTAACCAAAAGGTTTGGATGTAATAGTATCAAGTTTAGACTAAGAAAGGTTGTTGGAATCTCATTAAGCACTCGAACTGTCTACAAGATACTAAAGAGACATTGTCTTAACATTCTCAAGTGTCGGGCTAAAGCAAGAAGATACAAACGGTTTGTCATGAAGCGCCCAAACGATATGTTGCAGATGTACATCCTTGGCCCATTCTATCTCAGTAATTCAAGTCAAAGGAATTACATAATTAGCTGCTTAGACGATTGTTCCAGAAAGGTAGCAAGCAAGTGGTCTGAAAGAAAAAGATCAGTTGATGATGTTCTCGATGTATTAGAGGATTGGATAATAGTCAATGGTAAGCCTAAGAAGATAATGCATGACAATGGAAAGCAGTTTACGTCCAGAATCTTCAAACATTTCCTTGTACATAATCATATTAAGGATAAACGAATTCCAA
>JARBAU010000034.1 GCA_029237525.1 Nitrososphaerales archaeon
AGTATAACTCTTAATGAATTCCCCACATTGATAAAGTCATATAAAATGTTCCAATATTCTACTAAATTGTTTTATAATAATAAAAAAATCCTCAGCTGAATTAGTTCTAACAGTGAAAGGTAACGCATTATTTAGGCGCGCGCCTCATGATAGAATTGCACCTAATTTTTATGTGAGTACCAAGACGTTGCTCAACTGCGGGATTCTATGATTTAGTTGATACGTAGTACAAGTATGTATCATCTAACTTGAGTTTTTTCAAACTTATCACTAGATAACCACTTTCACAGAAAGAAAACTACAGATAAGTAGTAATAATGTATTTATCGTCTGTTCTAATGCTAAAGCAAACTTAGATGTGGGCACAATATTTTCTGGATGATTCTATTTAGCAGTAGAGTTAGAAGTAGGCATAGGTGTTACATGCGCGGCTGCTGTAGGATGGTTTGTAAATCCAGAATGGGCTGCTAGCCATGCATAATGATCTGCCAAGACATATTGTTGTATAAGTCCGATTCCGGTCGCCCACTGAGATGAAGGATAGAAGGCATGTCCTAGATTAGGATATGTGATCAATGTATGGTCAGGATGATTTACATCTGCCAATCTTTGCTTGAAGGGAAAGGCTTCTTGAACTGGAGTCAGAGAGTTGTTTTCTACGTGGAGTATTAGGATACCTGTAGATTTAGGAACATTATCCATCTTATCCAAATTTTAAAGGCAAGGAAGATACTCCATGAAAGAATATGCTATGTAATGGTTTAATGTCTTGTGGTAAACCGTCAACTAGTTCAGTACCTTCTTCGTAATCGAATCTGAGATTACTTAAACGCTTAAGAATGACTTGTAGGGCTATTTTGCCTTCAAGTCTCGCTAGAGGTGCACCTAGACAGAAATGGAGCCCGTGGCCAAATCCTACGTGGGAATGACCATGCGGACTTCTGGTTATATCAAATTTGTCAGGATTTGGAAAGACCTTTTCATCATGATTTGCAGATCCAAGCCATATGACAACGCCCTGTCCTTGCTCTATAGTTTGATCTGCAACCTTAGCTCCATTATTTGTGATTCGAAATACAGCCTGAACTGGAGAACGAAAGCGTAGGGTTTCTTCCACTAGATACGGTATCAAAGAGAACGACGAATTAGTACTTAAAATACTGAACTGTTCCGGATATTGCAGAAGAGAAAGCACTGCGTTTCCTATCAAGTTGACAGTAGTTACATGACCAGCAAGAAGTAATAGCGTACAAAAAGCAAGTATTTCTTCTTTGGTAAGGTGAGTTCCGTCTGCTTCAGCCTTTATCAGACTGCTTATAAGATCCTGCTTTGGATCTTTTGACCTTTTATCAATTATAGGTCCAAAATATTCATCCATTTCAGATTGAATCGTAAGCAAGTTCTTTGTAGATTCTGGCAGTTCATTCAAATCTCCTGTTTCTGATGACACTAATTTGTCTGCCCAGACTTGAAAAATATTACGGTCCTCAACAGGAACACCTAGGAGTTCTGCAATTACCGTTACTGGTAAGGGATATGCTAAATCTTTTATGAGATCCATCTGTCCATTCTTAATCACTTTGTCCACCAAATAATTTGCTACATCTTCGATCCTGGATTCCAATTGTGCTATTGCCATAGGTGTGAAGCCAGAGGCAATCACTCCACGTAACACCCTATGATATGGAGGATCAGATTTGAGCAAGCTAGGGCGAGAAAATGTCGTAGGTCTACTTGGCCTCTGCGACTGTTTAGCTTGCTGAGGATAAACAGGTTCTGAAGAAAAATGCGTGTAATCGCCCAATATAGATTGAACATCATAATATCTGAAAATACCCCAAACATTGTTTTTCTCGTCATAGGCTATAGGATTTGATAATCTCATATTTGCATAAAATTTGAATGGATCGAGTTTTTGTTGTGGCGGAGGATAGATATTCACCAATTAATAGACATATAGGTCAGATTTAAGACTGTCGTGTTTAGTATATTCAGTATCGTTTATAACTTTAGTTCTTCTGGAAGGGAATTATCGCCAATTTCGGTAATTCTTAAATAGGTTGTAAGGAATCAATTAAGATTTGCAAAAATTGTAAGTAAGGTTTTGCACAGATAGACTGGGGAAGGAATAGGAAGGATTGACTCCTTGAAAAATGTAAGCTATCGCGGTTCTTATTTCTTTAGCACTTCATCAACAGGTAAATTGGCAAATCTTAATAATACGATTGGAGTCTTTGAGGCTGTTATAAATGCTGAAGGGAACTTCTATGAGAAACTTTGGGAATGGAAATAAATACTGAACTAATAAGCAAATCATCAACTATTTCTTTCAAGATCGTATCAGGACTAAACATCAAAGATTTAAGGAATCAGTTTCGGGAGACTTCAAATCTAGAGATAAAATTACAGGGTGTAAAAGATATGTTGAGGTGTACTGGATTAAATCTAAATGAGTGTCTGTATTCCTTCTCATTTCTCAATATCATGGTTAACAGTAGGATTACAAGGCTATACCAGATATTAGTAAAAAATAGGATAGAAAGAAACCCCTATTAGATTTTTATTTCATCATGCTTCCCATCATTTTTTCATTTGCCGGGCTACAAAATACGAAATCCTTCAAATGTTGCAATATCTTCAATTTTTGCAATTGGTCCTGACTTGCATTCTGCATTCCAGACTTCATCATTCCCTGTTGCAATTGGTCCTGACTTGCATTCTGCATTCCAGACTTCATTCCCATTTCCATCATGTTCATCATCATCCCTTGCGTTGAATTGGTTTCGTTACCTCCAGTAGAAGTAGCATTAAGTATACTGGGTAATGATTTCATTATGTCACCAATGCTAACGCACATTATTGGAGTAGCCATAACACCGAACCTAGTTATATTGCCCATCAATGATTTTGTCATTTCTGATGTAGATTTAGCTGTCACCAGGTGCGGTCCACTTATAGATTGCGAGGTAAAGCTGGCTGCAGCGAGAGCTATTGTAAAAAATAATACGATTCCTATAGAATGCATATTGGATAGCCATCTAAACACAATCTAATAAACATCATTGTAAATGTTTTTAGCCTTAAACATCATTGTATGCTGCTACTAATGTAACTTCAAAATTGAAGACTGACAAATAAAGGTTGCTAATTATAAGCGCAGTCAGTGACAGAAATTGAAATAGCGAATGAACTGAAAGTAAATCAATCAATCAACTATTTTCCAAAAAAGTATTTACAATTTTACTAAATTGTGTTGGATATTGATACATTAATTCATGACCTGCTCCATTTATTTGTACAAGCCAAGATGCAGATATTTTTTGGACTATAATTAATGAATTAGCTGCAGGTACTGAAACATCTTCCGACCCGGTCAAGACTAGGGTTGGTACAGATATTTTTGACAATTGACTGCATACGCCACTCCAATTGATCGCAATCCAATCTTCTACTACATGAAACTGCTGCTTCATGGTCTCATGGCTAATTGTTTCTTTAGTTTGTGAAAGGCTCAAGTTGGCATGAGATTTAACCTCCGTTTTTCATATTCTTCGACAAGCATGTGAGATAGATCTTTTCAGAAGTTTCAACTTGAATAAGTTGATGGTTGTTATAGAACCTACTATAATAAAAATATGAGTAACAGAAAATATGTTGCTACATTTAGCATTATGTTAAGGATCCTGACAATGCTAACCGTGCACAGTCAGTTAGGTCCAATCGCTCTATGCCGCTTCGCACACTACATGATATAATCGTGGTTGTTCGGATGCTCAAATTTCTGAATCCTCTGAAAGATACATAAACCAACCTCTTCAAACGCTATCATTACTAGGATG
>JARBAU010000306.1 GCA_029237525.1 Nitrososphaerales archaeon
AGAATTGACGCCATGACTTTCTAAACATTGTTTGGAGCCACCTATTTCAGATTCTAGATCTTTTAGAGATAGATGATTTAGGTCTTGATGTGTCATACCTTTTGATTCTACGTCTTGGCCATCCTTTTGTAATTCCAATACATCATTCCAATTCATACGATGCTGCCTAGTGCTAACACTACTTACAAAATCACAGGTTATAAAGAAGCTTGCTTTAATCCCATACTGATCTAATATCGGCTTTGCAGTCGTAATTTGACTTTTTATCGTATCTCCAAAAGTTAGTATAACTAATTTATCATTATTAGTTGTTTTCGATACATTAGATTGAAGATTAGACTTTGTACCGTCTGTCATAACAACATTACGCGATAGTATTGTTGCTTCATCTTTACTAATGATGTTCACTCTCATATCATCATTATGTTTTTGACTAATGGCAAACACTACATTATTAGATTCGTATTCTTTATTACAATTCAAAATGGTGGGGATGAGTAAGAATATGAGAATTATGCTAACAAAAACGAAGTTTAGATCGCAAGCGTGAGTGGAAGAATCGCAATTCGTATGAAACATTGGTTATGATGAACCAAATTCGTACCGATCTTATTAGTGTTTTTTAAAATTCATTTCGCATTATGATGCTAATAGCAAGTCATCAAATTATACAATATTATTTTTCTTAATTTAAATACAGTAAATTAAGAAATCGTCTAGTTCTCTAGACTCAAGTTAATTCACCAATCTCTCTTCTAGAAATGATGACAATGGCTACATTGGAGAAGTATTCCATTTATGCATACAAAAAAGTACTTCAACCATGAAATCATGGTAGACGTTCAGGAAATGATACTCCCTTTACCCTGCCATTCCAATAACAAATTTCAATATAATCCTACCAAAGACTAAAGTGCAATTGAGAGCGGGATCGGACGCTGAACATGAAGCAAATATTTAGACAGTGATATCAGGATTGACAATTATTACGATAAGAACTTAAATATAGTAATCCGTATAGAATGTAAAAATGTGGATTATACAGAATGGTTTTGGACTGTTTAACATGGTTAAGTAAGGCTTTATAAGTCCCTGCAACTTACGCCTACTCTATCAAGTTGCAATATTCTTCGAATGATCCCGATCACATTCATTACTGCAAGACATGCGAGCATTGGTATCTATGCAAGCAGATTGAATTCAGATGCGAATTGGAATCTGGCTCTGTGACTAGTCATAGGCAACATATGGATTCGATGCCAGCATATGGTCTGCTTGCTTCTGGAGATTAGTTCTTTACACTCGACCAAGAAAAACTGATGATAGTAATACTGGCATGCAAAAGAAGATAGTTCCATATTATTGAATATCTGAATTTTGATCATTACATTACATAACAGTAAGTTAGGCATATTTCACGGATTATAGTTATTAACAATTTTGATTGGCCTGAACTAGAGGTAGTTCTGTTTTGGTTATTCTTGGTGCTGCTTTTCTACTTTTTCCGTTTCCTTTTGTTTCCACCACTACACTTACTTTACCAAAGTTCTCTTGACAACTTAAATAGTTTCTCTTGTAAACCTTAGATGCGAAAGATGATATAATTAAACAAAAAGTAAAAGCAAGTTATGGCAAGATTGCATTAGTTGGAAGTTCTTCAGAAGGTTGTTGTGCACCCGGTGAATGTTGTGGTAGTAGCAGCGGTAGTAGTAGTCAGACAATGATGTCGCCTTTGCAAATTGCGGAAAATATTGGTTATAATACTAATGATTTGAATTCTATTCTAATATATTCGATTCTTGGTGTAGGTTGCGGTGCACCAGTAAACTTTGCAAACATTCAGGAAGGGGAGTAGTTGTCGATATTGGTTCTGGTGGAGGGGATTGATGTCTTTTGTCAGCAAATAAAGTCAAACATGCTGATAAAGTAATTGGTATTGATATTACAGATGAGAAGTTAGAAAAGACTGCAAATCATGCAAAACATTCATAGTAGTAGTTCTTGCACCAGGTTCGGTGGTAATTGATGCTAGGCTGAATGGAAGGTTAGGTTGGATGTATCTCCTTTAGGTTTTTGGTCGGCCTTTTCCTAACACCTGAAACCGATTAATTCATTCAAACCAAGAGACGAGACTTAGTCTTATATTTATTTTAAATGAAGCTCTATTTGGATTTGAGGGAACAAGAAGTATAATATAAA
>JARBAU010000307.1 GCA_029237525.1 Nitrososphaerales archaeon
GGAATAATACAAATTTTGAATGAGGCAGCATCAAACCATGGTGTAAATGTCAGAATATTGATCCACTCAAACGATATGATAATAGATACATTAGAGAAATTGAAGAGTAATAATAAAATTAAAGTTCTAGAGCTTCAGGCGTTTCTACAAATGAAGCTCTCAACAGTCATACAGGATCGGAAATATTCTCTAGAGATAGAAGATAAAGATGATACTAAATCTGACATTTCAGAAGCTACTGGATTAGCGACTTACTCTAACAGTGAATCTACTGTCTGGACACAGTCTTCGATTTTCGAGACTTTATGGACACAAAGTGAATTACATCAAGAATGAATGGTTAACTGTTGACTATACACCGGATTACTATTATTCTAACTTCATTAGAAGCGTGGTTTCCAGCATTGGGAGATGAGTATTACTTTTCATTCCTCTTCAAGATGATACTTAGGCAGACAAAACAATTATCTTTAGATTTATTTTCCAATTTTAAATATGGCTACTGGAAATAGAAGTCAGAAGATTAAACAATACTTATCTGTATAAGACCCCGGTCACATAACTACTTAGATATTTAGGATAGTAATGATACTTAATTTCATTTGCTTCTTAATTCTGCCTGAATTCATAATGTATCAAATATCGATGCATAGGATGACACTGTTGATTCACTGTTTGAATAAGTTGCTAAACCAAGTACTTCAATTGGCGAATCAAATTCATCATTATTTTCGTGAGTTTTCACTTCTACTGTTAAGCATAGCTCTTTATCGACTATCAGATTTACGATTTTGTTTTGATGCTGACTATCTAAAATTTGAATTTCTGTCAAATCAGAATTGCCTGCGTTTAACAGAAGTTTATATGTTTTCTATCGCAGATTTGTTAATTAGAAGTCTAATCTTTACTCCCCTTTCTCCTACGTGTTTTAATAGTGGGAATAGATATTTTTGTTCATAATAGTCTAAACTAATGTTAGTCATTTTTGTATATGTTGGAAGCATTATCAGAATTTCTTCATCTGCTGAACTTAGTAGACTTTCAAAGATTTTTTGTGTCTCGTAAGGATCCTGTATAGTTTCCATAAATTCTCTTTTCAAACCTTGTTCGATTTCTTTTATCCTCTGTTTTGCGGGTATGGCCTTTCTCCATAACATATCAAAGAAGTATTGCTGTTGTTCTACAATCGCCTTAACTGTACTCACGATTAATAAAGGAGGCGGAGAAGATTGATGCGTTTTTGCGCTAGCGGTATAATATATGCCATCAGAAATACCAAAATTTCCTTTAATCTCATCCAAATGACGAAGATCATATTTTTTCATAAGTTCTTTAGAGAATTCTATGTTATCTTCAGTGATTTCTGATATGGATCTCATTCTCACTCCTCTCTTTTTCATTTCAAGATATGCACTTGTTACGGGATGATTTGGAATAACAAATATGGAGGGACCGTCTTGATCAGTGCAGACACTTATATCATGTTGAATAGTTTTCCATTCCTCTAGTGCCGTTCTAATACTTTCATCAGGATCATATAGCACCTCGGTTTTTTCATCAGCAAGGGAATGTCCGTGAGAATCTGGCACGGCTTACTAAAGATATAAAGATGATATTAAGTTTTGACCTGCGGAGTATCTTAAGTTTTCTGTGTGGTTCTTACCTCCATAATCATGTCACATTTCACACCTATTTTCTCATGATGCTTTTCTATTGCCTCTTTATTTGGCGCATCTAAAATACAATAAATCGATCCAACCTCTAAATTGTAGAGTATGTTTACTACCTTCATTCCTAGCTCATCTCTTGGAGCATGTTGTGCGTTTATAAGTTCCTCTTCAGTTGCTGTTCCCATAGAATGAACATCTAAGAAGACTGGCAAGATTAAATATCCTCATGAGTATTCCCGTTAATATTCCTTACAATAAGATGAAATTCAATTTGGTCAAGATATGTCAAATTACTGAGAAAGATATCACATTGTAGTACGTGATCAAACAATATTATGACATTAAATACAATAGTACACTTGTACTCGAAGCAGTTATGAGTTCGACGTTCATGACATTATTTTCTAGCTCTCTTCTTCATTACTTTCTGAAGTACTTCTTTCGTATACCTTACAACTTCCTCGTCTTCAAGAGACGTTGCAAGGCCAGTTTCTTCTGTCATAATAGCTTCATTCTTTCTAGCAACAGATAAAACTGTTTTAGTAATTTGCTGCTCCATTTCAGCTGAAGCAATATGTTACAGTAATCCTGCTTCTTTTTTGAGCTAATTTTCTTATTAACTTTCTTAATTCAACATCCTGTCCTACTGAAATTGCCACCGAATATATTCCGATCATGACTAAAAAGCATGAAAATCCTACATAAGAGATGGCCGCAAATCCAAATGGTGGATAGTTGTAATTTACAAGGAAGATAGCTTGGTTTGAAACGAACAACAATATCAGGCCGTAAACAGAGATCAACATATATTCGCGGACCTGAATCTGTCCCAATCTTCTTGCTATAGTCCAAAAGGCAATGCCAAAAAGTATTCCGCCTACAACTTTACTCAATCCGAAGATGAGATTATATACAATTCCGAAGATAACAGGGTCAGAAACACGGAATTCAATTAAAAAAGTTAAACAACTAAGGAGCGAATTGGTCAAGGAAATATCCTAGGGGAATGAGGAAAATAAGCCAATACTTTACCATACCTACTCTAGCAGAATGATGACGCATTAACAAAGATGTGGCGATCCAAGTCAGTATAAATGCGATGATTCCAGACAAGACGTATCCTAAATAAGGTATCGAATCCTCAGATATTGTTGCCTGCATGTGGCCTAGCTCTTCACTGTGAACAAGTTGTCTAGGTATCTTTAGACACCACGCGCCTCATCATATACAGTATGCATAATTATATTACCATCCTATGACATCAGTCTACATTAGGTGATAATATTTATAACCTGCTATTTCTCCTATCGTATTATAATTCTTCTTCCGATATACTTATCCGATTTGGACGAGTCTTTTATCTAGCTAATACATTATGCAAGTACGTGTTATCTGCCTTCAACTTCCTCAGACTTATTGGTAAATATCCGCTCCTAGTAGCGTATTTGATATTACTTTTGATCGCATAATTGGGATTAAAATCTAGTGGCCTTAGCTTGCTGCATTTATCAAGCCAATTTTTGATCATACGGGTAGCTTCTTCTACAGAGCATTTTCTAATATTAATAAGATATGGGGATATGCCAAACAACAAATTTCCTATAATCGCCTATTGGAGTCTGCAATAGTTTTTCGATCCATGAGATCGTCTTAGGATTGACTGTCTGGGTACGCGCCTCCCCTCTCACTATCAATTAATCTCCGCTTCATCTGTTCATCTATAAGCCATCTTCTAAAATCACGCAACAGATAATTTATTGCAGGTCTTTGACCATCCCATTTCTGCACAACCTTGACTGTCTGCCCACATTTCGAATTAATAGTTCCTGGAATCCTAACTAAACATGAATTTATGATGGTCTGTGTTGCCTATCTCCTTTCTTATTCGTTAGAAAATCCTCAGCAATTGCATTGCTAAGGATGGTAGTATTGCACTATTTGCTACAAATGACTGCTATTTTCTAATATGATATTGAATATGTTCTTCTGAGATTACGAGAAAAAACAACAAGATCTAATATATTTGTTAACGATATCATCATATAATAATCAGATAATTGTCCTATTTGCAAATGCATGTCATATCCTAGCATCAGCTATAGTCAGTTCGAGTAACTAGCAAAGAAATTTAATTTATCTTCTAAATATGAAATTCCCTCTCCATAGTAGGAGAGTTGCTTTGGGTTTATGGATTTTAGAATAGTAGTACTAGTACTAATAGTAGAACGAGAAGGAGAAGAATTACGAGTAGTAGTAGTAAGACGTCTTGCTTTTTGAATCAATTCAAGCACTTATCTCCATACTATTATTTCTTTTTCTTAATTCTTTGAGTTGAGGATGATGAGGATTTCGACGGATTGCAGATTTGAAGTGATCTCGTACAATTTGTTGTTGTTCTTCTATTCCTGAAGTACCATCTATTATAATAAATCCCTCGCTCTCAATCATGGATTCATATTGATTTATAACTCTACTTTGGAAAATTCTATAGCTTTCATACGGATCGTTACTCAAATTCATATCCATACCTGCTTCATAATATTTTAATTTAGGTCTACCTGTCAATATTCTTTCAATTGCAACATCTATAGGCACTCTAAAATAGAAGGTCAAGTCAGGCTTTCTTGCATAATCATAAACTTGTTGTATCCACTTTGGGCTACATCCCCTTACAATATCTCTTGCATATGCAGTATACACATATCTATCTGCTAATACAATATAACCTGCACGAAGTAGGGGAAGTATATTTCGTTCGTATCTATCAGCAAAATCAGTTGCATGTAATAGACTAAAAGTTGTTGGCGTGAGTTTACCCTTCTTTTTCCCTTTAGAGGTGATCTCCTTGACCATATCAGATGAATTCCATTCAGTTAAAAACACAGGCATGCCTTCAAACCTTAGCCATTTTTCAAGTAATCTAATCTGGGTAGACTTGCCAGAACCATCGATACCTTCAACTACTATAAGTGTACCTGGAACTTTAAATCTATTTTGCATTAGAGATTGCTTTTTCATATCTCTACATATCTCTACATCTGTCTTTTGTTGTTATAGTTGTTGCTATTGTTATTGTTATTGTTTCTCACTTGTTGTTTCTCACTTTCATCAATGGAATATTATTATTAATATTGAAATTATTATCTGCAAATTTCAATTTTTTCAATAGTCAGATTCTCCAACATCCCTAATTTATAACAAAAATCTAATGTTGACATTTGATCTCATCTATCATACAACGATACGATAATACATTGATAACATTGAGGAAAACCAAATATTTTGCTCATTTTATGACAAAATATTTTGCTTGATCAGATATTTTAGTCAGATGCATATAGATCGTATAGATACTATAGAATTAGACGAAGCCACTTATCTATCTTGTTTGACATCATTCACTTGGCAATTATAATTTAGAATAACGGTAATAATTCGACGCTATTATGCATCATATCCACTAACATAAAATTTTCAGTTAGATTTCGCTATAATGATTAGCATTTTCATTTCAGATTAAAATAATCGTTTGATAATTCGAGAATATAATCATTCTGACTTCGAATTTGTTACTAATCAATGTGTATTCACGCTATGAACAGATATTGCTATAGAACTCGATGGTATTACCTCACTGCATACATTGAAATGGTGTAAGTTAAGATCTGCATTCAAATCGTGATTCTCAATATTTCATGATTTCTGACAACAATGGTTTAAATTGTAAGTATATTACCTCGTGTTTTAGACCTGAATTCAATAACACTGTTGTCAGAAATCAATGAAAGATACAATCTGATATTCGCGATTTTGATAGAGTAACTGAGGAATATAGGACCAGTGAACCATTGAAGATTTGAAAGAGCAAAAAGTCAAACTTTTATAAATTCTCAGAGGAAGAAAGTAGTTAAATCACAATGTTATGTAAGTAACTATATGAATTTTGACCTTGTTCTTACGATATCTGGAATTATGATTCTTATTATGATTGGAACAAGTTTTGGGTCAACAAGGGCACAAATGGAGGTATCAAATACAGCTAAAAGCTCGACCTGCTTCCATGGTTTAGTATCTACTGGTGGTAATATTAATTGTCTCAGCTATGGGCTTGACATTAATGATTTCACCCCAAGGTTTATTATAAAGGCGGCAAAATATTCGATCAACATCACGAAAAGTTCTGACCCAGTACTATCTGCGACTACAATCGGGTCAAAATTACTGGCCAATGGACATCTTGTTCACCAAGTTGGCTGCAGTTTTAATAGACTACCAGAAGGAACATATCATACTATGTTTATGGTTACAGATAAATCCAAAATTGCAATGGATTCAACTCCGTTCATAGAAAAGAATCTTCTCGAAACAATTTCAGAAGTAAATACTTGTGGACCTAAAGGCGATCAAGTATTAAATGGCTTTGATCGGAGCCAGCCTGTCTATATTGTTCATCCACTGCAAGCGTCATCTGTTCAAACATTTAATGGACAAAATGTTCAACATAGAGAGCTAACTATGGATAATGTAAAGCAGTCCAGACTCCTGCTTCTCGAAGGCATAAATAATGCTATTCTTA
>JARBAU010000035.1 GCA_029237525.1 Nitrososphaerales archaeon
ACAGATGATCCCAAGAGACAAGATTATGAACTCAACTCGATCCTGCCTTCAAATCCAAATCTATCATACGATATGGGATCAATAATTAGAAAGATTGTTGACCATAGTGATTTCCTTGAGGTGCAAAAATATTGGGCGAGAAATATAATAATAGGTTTTGCAAGGCTTGATGGAAACTCTGTAGGTATTGTAGCCAATAACCCTGAATCATTGGCAGGGGTTCTTGATATCAATTGCTGCGATAAGGCGACACGATTTACTAGGTTTTGTGATTGTTTTAATATACCCTTAATTGCTTTAGTGGATGTGCCAGGATTTCTTCCTGGAACTAGTCAAGAATGGGGTGGGATAATTAGACACGGGGCTAAGCTACTGTATGCCTTCTCAGAAGCTACAGTGCCTAGACTTACTGTCATAACAAGAAAAGCGTATGGCGGAGCATATGATGTTATGAATAGTAAGCATATAGGAGCAGACTTGAATTTTGCATGGCCCACTGCAGAGATCGCAGTCATGGGACCAGAAGGAGCTTCAAATATTATCTTCAGGAAGGAAATATCAAATTCGAAAGACCCAGAAAAGAAACGGATAGAATTAGTACAAGATTACAAGAATAAATTCTCCAATCCTTACATCGCAGCTTCGAAAGGATATATTGATGAAGTTATAGAACCTAAAGAAACTAGAGAGAGGCTTATAACTGGACTTAGATGTATTTATAGAAAGAGGGAAGGGAAACCTATGAGGAAACACGGCAACATTCCAGTTTAGCCAATTTTTAGCTTTTATGATTATAAAAATAACTAGTGAATAATTGAAACAATAAATACAATCAAATTCAAGAATTATGTGTAGTTCGCATTATAAAATGTACTATAATGTGCAAAGATTGGAAAGTGGAGTTTTATTTTATCCATATAAACATTACTTGAAATATAAAACTCAAGGCCCAAAAGTTTTTGTGTTCTCATTTTGACTTGTCTTCATTGTCTGAGAATGTGCTAATTGCAAACAGAGGAGAGATTGCAATAAGAATAGCAAGGACCTGCAAGAAACTTGATCTCAAACCATTTGGCATCTATTCTGATGCCGACAAAAACTCACTTCATATAAAATACTGTGAGAAAGCAGTAGACATAGGGGGATTTACACCAGCTGAAAGCTATCTTAATATGAATAAGATAATTGAGGCTGCCAATGCACTTGGTTGCGAGCTAATCCATCCCGGATATGGATTTCTTTCCGAAAACCCTGACTTTGCGATGCATTGCAAGAGAGAAGGATTAACTTTCATAGGACCATCGTACGAGTCAATGAGTATTACAGGAGATAAGGCACGTTCTAGACAAGTTGCTTCGAGAATCACATCAATAGTAGATGGAGGTGAAGTATCCAACGAAGTTATGGCTATGGATCTAGCAGAAAAGATTGGCTTTCCGGTAATCCTCAAGGCAGTACAAGGAGGAGGAGGAAGAGGTCTTAGAATAATAAGATCATTCGAAGAACTCAAGGAAGCGTTTGCTGATTCTAAGAATGAGGCGATGATAAGCTTTGGCTCGGATAGAATATACATAGAAAAATACATCGAAAATCCAAGACATATAGAAGTACAAGTACTCGCAGATGATTCTAATGTAATTCATCTAGGCGAAAGAGAATGCTCGGTCCAACGGCGGCACCAGAAGCTCATCGAAGAAACACCGTCTCCAGTCCTAACTGTAGAAATGAGGAATAGCATTACTAAAACGGCAATAGCAATAATAAATGAAATGAAATATACAAATGCGGGTACTGTCGAATTCTTATTTAAGAATAACAAATTTTATTTCATGGAAGTCAATGCAAGGATACAGGTTGAACATCCTATAACTGAGGTTGTTACAGGTGTAGATATAGTGGAGCAGCAACTAAGAATAGCCTTAGGTGATGGATTAATGATTAAACAAGAAGATGTAAAATCAAAAGGACATGCAATTGAATGTCGCATTAATTCAGAGCATCCCTTGAGTTTTGTCCCCACTCCTGGAACTATCACTAAATTCTTAACGCCCGAATTAGAAGGCATCAGAATAGATACAGCGATATATTCTGGATACTCGATTCCGAGTTTCTATGATTCACTAATTGCAAAGGTTATATCATCCGCAAATACCCGTTTGGAAGCAATAGAAAAAATGAAGAATTCATTGATGCTACTCAGGGTTACCGGGATTCCATCAACTATACCGTTTCACATTTCAGCTTTGAATGATGCAAGGTTCATTAGTGGAAATTATGACACGTCGTTTATAGATGAATTAAAGCCATTTTCGTCAAAAGATGGAGAAATGGCAGCAGCCTTATTATCACTATTACCAAAGAAGATTGAATTCTTAAATAAGGACGTGCAAGAAATGGCAGTAGATCCTTGGGCAATAAGTAGGTTTGATACTATAGATCTCTTCAATAGTAATTATAATATAAATAAGTGGGTTAGATGAAAATCAAAGTTAACAACACACAATATGACATAGAAATTGTTGGAGATAAAGTCAGAGTAAATAATGACGATGAATTGATAGTAAAACAGTTGAATTCAGATGAATTAAAAATAAATGAAAAGTTATTTCATTTGGATTTTACGGGGGAAGGTGAACCATCAATTATGATAATAAATGGCATGGTCTATACAGTATCAAAGGAATCTCCTATTCATGCCTCTATTAAGGAAATAAAAGCACCAATAGCTGGCAGAATTGTTAAAGTTTTAGTAGACGCAGGCTCTATAGTATTAAAGGATCAAGTTTTATTTGTTTTGGAAGCAATGAAGATGGAGAACCGATTACTATGTCCAGCTAATGGTAAAAAGGTTAAAGAAATTAAAGTTGTCAAGGGTCAATCGGTAATGACTGGAGAAGTACTTTTAATCTTTGAGTAACAGTAATCGAAATGAAAAACTCACTCATTTAAAGCACAGTCAGCGTAACTCGGATACTTGATTTCTTATTCGGCCTGTGGTGAAGCTTAATCATAATAAGTAATAAATAATTCATCACAGATAATTTATAGTCTGTGCAATCTGTCAGGATGATATTGCAGTGATGCATCCTCTGTCTTATTCAGTTCATATATCTCTCATATCTAACTTCAATTCGCCAAGATTAACACGAGACGAATATGGAGCGTTATTTGCATGTGGATTTTAGTATATATTAATCACATCAACTCCGTTTTTATATCTATAATAATCGTATCTAGAATGCGTATGGGTAATACCTAAACCATCCAGCCCTCATAAACACCGCTACTGAAAATCAACTTCAATCTTTTGCTTGGCTGATAATGTTCGTTAATATCTATGCCATCTATTAATGTTAGACAAAACTATCAAATATTGAAAAATGATTAGCCAAACTAGCTAAAATCAACAAGATATATTTTAAATCTTGTACCCGATCTTTCTCAGTAAATGTTTTCTCTCATCTACATCTTTATCAGTCTCTATACCTTTTGGTTTAAATCCGTCAACTACGCCAAGTATTGCTCTTCCTTGCTCAGTTTCTATAAAGATGACTTCAATTGGATTTGCAGTAGCACAATATATGTTGACCATTTCCGAAACCTCTTTCAATCTGGATAACACGTTGATAGGATACGCGTCTCTTATCAGAATTACTATACAATGCCCAGAGGAAATTTTGTAGGCGTATTCTGTTGCAAGCCTATCTAGCTCAGCATTGTTTCCAGCGTGCCTTACTAGGCATAGACCACTAGCTTCACAGAAGCCAATTCCATACTTGATGTTTGGAACGCAGTTAACTAAACATTCTGAAACATCCTCCACAGTTTTTATAAAGTTACTCTGAGCTAGAATTATTTGTACGTCATCTGGTAACTCTATTTTCAAACTTTGTATTTCCATTGATTATTATTCTCGGCAGTATCAAATATACATATCAAAGCTAAATTCGGCAAAAAAGAAATGTAAAGACTAAAAATAAAGGACTTATTCTTTCAGTCATCAACACTAATCTCAATTTATAAAATATGCAAATTGCAAATGTGGTCATCAATAATATATTGCTATGTAATACCAATTTTTCCTTAGTTAATCTTTTTATTAATAATCAAAGTAGGATATATTTATGTGTCACACAATAGCATCTGTGCCAGTAATATGTTATATGCATTCAATATGCCATGCACAAGATGATTGTAGAGTAGAATAATGAATGGTATTATAGAATGACGTATTGGTACAGGTAGATCGTAGTTCATTGGTAACTTTATTTCCAGAAAATCATTTGTACTTAAAATTCCATTTTCGTAGGAATACTAGATAAAAGATATAGATCACCTTAAGTAAAAGAAAAAGATAATGTCGACTACCATCTAGACAAAGACTTGTTGATAAGCAAAAGTGGTAGCAATAAATGAAAGCATTGCAAGACGCTCTCTGCATTTGTATTATTTCTTACCATGGAAAAGAAAGAGACTGAATGATGCATCCCATTTCTTGGACATAAATGTCAATAGGAACAGAACAGACCTTGAGGTCTGCTAACTAATTAATTGAGGAGGAGTTCAAACAATCAATCCTGATGTTGTTAGAAATATTCTAGTATGTGATGCAAATTATATAACTATATAGTGCATATTTAAGAAGCTCTACGAAGATATCTAGATGACTATGAAAGTACAAGACATTATGAGAAAGAAACTTGAGACCATTGAAGAATCATCCTCTATTCGAGAAACTGCTCAGAAAATGAAAGACAAGAATGTCAGTTCTTTGGTAGTGGTAGATGTAAATGGTAAGCCGCAGGGCTTAGTTACAGAACGGGACTTGGTTAGGAAGGTGTGTATTAATGATATTCGCACAAGTGCGATAACAAATAAGGAAATTATGTCCTCTCCTATCATCACTATTAAGAATGATTCATCACCATCAGAGGCTGCTGATATGATGTTGCAATACAACATACGACATCTGTTTGTAGTTCATAATACCAATAACAATCCGAATAATAATAATCCTATCGGCATACTTACACCGCTTGACTTTACAAGATATCAAGAATATGCAAATGATAACGAAAAGGATTCAATTGAAAAAATATTAGAATATTATATATGATGATAATAAGATCATTGGTATCCATAATTGTGTTTGATTGCCTAGTAAGAGATCACTTTATCAATATGATTCAATATTCGATATTATTAATCTTAGAATGACATAGTAATTAAGTTAGTCTATAGCTTATGTATAAAAAAGATGATATTTTTATCGTGTTTTGTGCAATATCTCATCAGACCAATATTGAATGAACCTTTCATATAATTCACCTGAAAGTGGTACTAAATTGCTACTGATAAAAGTGGACATAGTATCTTGATTCTTGATAATTATTTTGAATATATCTCTGGAAGTGATTATACCTACTAACTTTCCTTCCGGTTCGATTACTGGGAGCCTTCTTATATTTTTCAGCTGCATCGTTTCCATTGCATCCTTAAGAGAGCAAGTTGGTGTTATGCTAATTATGGGCTTGCTCATTATCTCACGCACAGGAAGATTATACAAAGTTGGATCAAATGAACCTACTATTCGAACAACATCTCTTTCAGTAATAATGCCTACAATTTTATCTTGATTAATACTATTTTGGGCCACAGAATTTCTTATTATTAATATATTACCTATTTTATTTTCATACATAGTATTACAGATGGCCTGGATAGTTTGATTGTCGGTTTGAACAATTACCTTTTTGGTCATAATACTGGATACTAGAATCGATTCTAAGCTCATTAACTGGCTAATACCTAGAACAGTATATTACACTTTTGGATTGTAATGCGCTTCCGCGCATTACATATTGTATCTCTGCTATGAGCTAATCAATTATGATCATAAAAGAATTAGGTTGTCATATTGCAATAAAAACACGATATATATTGCTATACACCGAACATTCTCCTTTTTTAACAGCACCAATAAATTTATGATGATCTCGATATACAAAATTATATGACAAAAAATCCAACAATGGCAGATATCGATAGTAATTGCAGTATTCAAATAAGAAGGATACTCGTTCCAATAGATGGCTCAGAATGCTCTTTAAATGCCTCTAGGTATGCAGTAAAGCTTGCAAAGAATGAGAATGCTCAGCTATTTTGTATACATGTCTTAGGAGCAATACCCTATGGCTATTATGGCTCTCCAAATGCAACAGATCTATACTTTAAAGACATACAAGAAGAAGCGCGATCTTGGTTCAAGGAGATAAAAGATATGGCAAGGAATGAAGATATTGCAGAGCCAAATACTGAGATTATGAGGGATATGAAATCGATCATAGAATCTATTATTGACTATGCTACTCGTAAGAGTATAGATCTAATAGTTATTGGAACAAAGGGAAGAACTGGACTGAAAAGATTCTTGACTGGAAGTGTGGCAAATGGCGTGGTACAACATGCTCATTGTTCAGTCATGATTGTTAGATAGACTTTGTTGATTAGTCATGTACGCTTTATTTTATTTCGGAAAAGTCATTTTACAAATATAAATATAAATATTTAAATTAAATCACGCATTTAGCAATAGTCACAATTGTGTGCGTAGACTACTAAGATGGTTGATGTCTATTTATATTTTTAATAAGCAAAGTCTGACCATTCCAAAGCTTTTGTAGATTGTCTTTGGTTGCATAAATCTAGCGTTAAATTGATAGCCATTTAGAAAAATAGCAAATACATGCAGAGATGCAGAACAATACCAATCATTGCAATGACTACACAATGGTCCTGCCAATTGTTGAAAGTGCCAGTTCCAATCATAAATAGTCTATGTACATATCCTCTCATAGATTAAAACAAGGAAAAGATCAAACCTATCATTGCGGCTACAATGCCTCTGAATGAGGATACTTGAGCTCGAGTTACCGGCCGGCGGCTCCAACTGAAGATAAGATTGTTTGGAGTTGTAACGATTGGTAAGAACTAGGCAAACTCTGTTATTATTTCGAACTGTTCTGGGAACAAAAGGCAATGGTAACATTTCGCATTAGCATTTGAATTAGGACATGGAGTATCTGTATGACAAAGGCCAGAACCAATCTAAAATAGGTATGACATTTTATAGACTAATTTAGGCAATCAACTAATGACGCAGAGCGTTACACTGTACTCCTAGTCTCTATATGTTCGCATATGGTATCATACCATTGAGGAGGAGAGATGAATGTCAAAGGTAACCATACTACTGGAAACAACTACAAGGGACAAGCTCAAAGCACTCGGTAGGAAGGGCCAGACCTATGATCAGCTGATACTTCAATTGATAGAAGAAGAATATCACAATCGTCAGCAGCTGCAACAACAACAACAATAGGTAGCAGCAGTGGTGAGTACGTAAGATGCAAGTGATGATGACTATTGAGAAGGGGGCCAGGTTAGAGTGATTCATGGGCCTGTAACTGTGAATCGTGCGACACTGAGACCTGGTCAGCAATTGAATTACAAGTTACAGCATTATAGTACAATAGTATTGAAAGTTGTTGGCAAGAAAATAATTATTCAAAGGGATAGTATTTCTAGGAGCACAACTGGAGCGATAAAACAAGCCATGTGTTTCATTTTTAAGGGAGGGATTGAAAAAGCATGAGTCTTGAAGATGAAATGGTAACAATGGTAGTTGTTGCGCTTGCAATAATTGCAATACCCATTTGGCATACACTCGATCCAATTAAAGAGGAGGTGAAGATACTGGTTGTATCTTGAACGTGTATGTATGAAGTGTCACCGTGAGAAGCCATTACTTGTTAGGCTAGTAACTGCAGACAAAGGCACTGAGGAACTATGGTGCTTAGGTTGTGTCTACATAGCAGGCAGGTTGGAAGGTGATTACAAGTTCGAGTTGATGGAGCAGACAATAATCAAAAGAGGAAGAGGAGGAAAGGATACATATGACACTTGAAGTTATCATGTTGACCATTGTATCAAGCGCAGCAGCAAACCTGGTATTAGGAATATGATTAACACTTCATCTACTGCTGAAAGACAAACCATATGGTCTCTACGTTGCGACCAAAATATGAACTGGAAAGAAGTAATAATAAAAGTTCACACTGGTTTCAGATTTCCAAATATCTTGAATGAATGGGTGAACATGGACCTGTATACTACCATATTATATCATATAGTAATATATACTGCTGTGCATTGTAATGCACTAATGGTTAACTGTAATCCAAAAACATGGACTAATAGGTATTAATTACCTGTTTATACAGTTATTTTTTTGGTTAGCTAGTTAAGAACATATTTCTAAATGTAGTATTCCAAATATTTTATATTGTACACTGGCTAATTGATGTCATAAACACAAAGCTACTTTTTATTATTGAATTCCTTAAAATCTATTTTATGGATAATCAGAAGAAATGAAAGGGATATAATCGAGCTTTATATGCATGTGCTATGATGTGTCACATACATTTTATTTTATAATAAAATAACAAAGGTTCCTGATACTTATCATATTGGCATACATCGAATGATTTGAATAGACATTGTTATATTCACTGAGCGTGATTTAGTTATCGTAAACATAAAGCGAACAAGTTGAGAATATTATCAGATCTATCAGATCTATTTTGCTATAATATGAATGAGGGTTGCTCACGATTTCGGCCTATACTTGTTCATAATTCGCAGTACTTCTTCGTCGCTTACTTGGCTGAAGTCTTCATAGAACGCCGCGACGGCACCAAATGGCTCTGGTATTTCTAACACCACAACTTGATTTACTCCGTCTTCCGCTTCTAGCTTTTGAATGGCATCTTTGGGAGCGACGGGTACTGCTATGATCAAAGTTTCTGGTTTTTGATCTCTTATCCACTTAATAGCAGCTAAAATAGATGCACCTGTAGCGATACCATCGTCAACCAAAATTATAGTCTTGTCTTTTAGATTGTATTCTTGTGAACGTCTGAACAATAAGAGGCGACGTTGAATTTCCTTCATCTGAATTGCTATATTTTTATTAATGTAATCGTTAGAAATTTGCAAAATGCGCAATATATCGGAGTTTGCAAAGAAACTACCATCATGCATTACTGCTCCTATTGCAAGCTCTGGATTGTGTGGAGCACCTATCTTTCTTGAAACGATTATATCTAAACTTAATCCAAGAGTTGAAGCCAAAACATCACCAGTAATTACACCGCCCCTAGGTATAGCAAGGATCTCGGTATTAGATCTATTCAACCAATCCTCATTTTTATTCTTGTTCAAAAGCGATCTTAATTTTTCTGCTAATTGTCGACCAGCATCCTCTCTATTCTCGAACATGCGACATCACGACTTTAGATAGATTAACATGTCTGTAATGAATACCTACCTTTAATGCAAATGCATCCAAAAATAAAGTATTATTGTGCTTGTTTACATAATTCTTCCACTTCCATAAACCTAGACATTGCCTTTAATGTAGGATGAGCATGATTTTTCTCGTACATTCTCCTAGCCAAATCTGTCGACGTAATGATTCCTAGCAGAGTATTGTCACGAGTATTGGTAATCTTCGTATCTTGTACTTGGTCATAATTAGTGCGGCATCATAAACGCTGGCTTCAGACTCTACTGTAATCAGTGGTTTAGACATTATTTCATATGCCTTAGTAATTTAGGGACCTTAGATTCAGCAACAATCTTTCTTACTATATCTCGTTCTGTGATGATACCAGCAGGCATAATCGTGGTCTTGTGTCCATCGCTTGTAGTAGCGTATTCTGTTACTATTAGTGATCCTCTACCATGCTCCTTCATTCGGTTGGCTATATCGACTACATTCTCTTGAGCATTGCCAGTCTCAAGTGGTAATGTAGTCATTATCATTTCTACCGAGAGGTCCCTATCCTCTGCATTATAAGTTGACATACATATTCAGAACGAATCAACTTACATATTATTATGTTGTATGCAGTGCAATGCAGGTGTAGTCTTGAACACTTCCAACTAAAACAACTATTATTTTTGATTATAGTAATGGAATAAATGTATTGTTACGAGAGATATAGATGGTATCAATTCGTTTGAGCGTAAGACGGCTTTCAGTACACTTTATCTGGATAATGTCAGCATATGTAAAACAGATTCTGTGGAAAACAAATACTAACCATAGCCCCAGAACGTCAGTACCACAGCTCAATAATAATTGAATACATATTAAGTAAAAACTCAAATGATATTTTCCAAAAAGGCTCAACCAAATTTAGTGTTGTGAAGAATGCTAGTAGAAGGGAAAGCACTATCTGGTAGTATCAGAATACCAACCAGGTCTACTGAGCAAGTCTATTATAGAAAGGAAATGCAGATGCTAATTTTCCAATATCATAATAAAATCAATTCCTGGATATTCTAAAAACTACCAAGGTCATAAGTATACTGGAGTTAAATCAAGAATATTTACCTTAACTCTTGTAGAATGTTAATAACATTATTAAGCAAATTCTCGAAAATTTCTTTTGTAATATTAAAAGAATTTCTAATACTGTAGGCCGGTTCAAAATAGATACAAAGAAATCTGGACTTGCTGCCATTTATCGGAGTAACAGCCAACATAACATCGTCATTATAGTATCCTGATAGTTCGAAATAAGGTGCAGTTTTATTTTCAACTATGCTCTGAGATCTAGAGTTATCATTATTCTGGCTATCGTTTATATGCAGCCTACAATAATTTATGTTCCACAAAAGATAGTTTGAATAGAAAAGATACATATTCTTATGTTTGAAATAGAGTTCAACAAAGTCAATTAGTTTTGAATTAGCAATATCAAATATATTATTTGTACTGGAAATAGGATTTTTGTCATTGTCATTTGTATTACTTGATGGGATATTCCTGTCTTGTCCTACAAGCAATTTTCCATTTTGATCTAATATACATACGAATTTGATGTGCCAATCCATTCTAAGGATCGAGGAACATGTTTGATTCAAGACTTTGCGTACTCTTAAATGCATCGCTTGGTTCGTAGGATTGATGAAGATTGTTATATATATGAAGCAAGTTTATACTGCAATGCGTTGCATTATGACAAGAATAGATAGTTTGATATATGCTACTTCAAATTTTCGTATTATTGCAATCTTCAGATCTGGATTGAAGTTATTGTGAAATATTAAGAATTCACTGTAGCATTCAATTTATTCAGCATACTAGATGGGACAGGTTTACCGCAAGCATTAATTTTGGTAAATTTATGATACCTACGCTTATAAAGATCTAAATTAGTGGCACAGGAGTGGCTATTGCATAAAAGCCGTTGCTATAACAATATAATTTATAGTATTTTACTTAGCCTTATTGTCTTCTAGTATAATAACAACTCTCAGAAATAGATCAGTTGTTAACAACCTTATATTTTTGGGCAAAAACGACTACTCTGATTGATTTTAATTTTCTATAATCAATTTGAATTTTTCGCTATCTATTAAACAATTTTAGATGTATTAATGTCCTCCCACTTCTTTTATCTATACTCAATTTATTAAGGTATTACAGCAGAATGTTAATTCGCTCTATTCGTTTTCTCTGCTTTTACAATAACTCTGTATTAATCACTGCAATCATCATTGAATTTACGTCATGCACAATGCTACTTTTCAACCCAGAGGGTATCAGAATGTCTACCAATTCTTCTGTGGCTATCATAGAGACTTGCATATACAGTGTAGTATCCTTCTTCTTTGGGAGTTATCTTCGCGGTGTAGGATGCTTCCTCTCCACTTGATAATTTCTTTGTTTTTATTTCGGCTAGCTCTTCATACTTACCAGAAGGCGTCTCTGCCCAAAATTGTAGCCTTAGTCCGTCACTATTGCCCAAACCCTTTATGGTCGCCTCGGCCTCAAGCTCTCTTCCTATAGTACCGTAGGAATTTGATATAAGTATGCCTTCAAGTTCTGCAACGTCTCCGAGAACTTGCTGTCTTATCCAAGGTGAATCCCAGTGGAAGGTACCTCCTGCCTTGAAATATCGGATACTAAAATATACTGAAGCTGTACCATGAACGTCTACTTGGAAGCCCAAGAAATTTTCTTCATCTGGCTGCAATTGGTATATGTGATCGCTTGAAACTCGAAAGGAGATTTGGAGAGAGTCTGTGGAGTGCATTCGTATATCGAGGTTGTGCAAGCTTTCGTCTCCAATGTTTTTAAGCCGCAGTGTCAACCAGTGTGTTCCTTTTTCCAGGGCATTAGGACTCAAGTCGTACTCTATAGGGTACTTCTTTCTTATCATATTTCTACTACTGAGAGCGTTATATATAAAATCACTTTCGAATATGCCCTCATGAACTAGATTAAATTAAATTATGGTTTCTATATTGGTTACATTTACTGACAACAGCTGAATTGTAACCTGTGTTTGGTAAGCTAAATTTTCACCCTCATTATAAGGCACAATAGCTAGGCTAATATCACAAAGCCACGAAAATCTATGTCGGAACTAATTGATTCTATATCTACTCTTACTACATACACCTTTGTTGTAGCCTAACATCTTAAAACTGCAAGATCAGAATGGTACAGTTAATTTCCCCCACCGTAATTACCTTAGATATCAATAACAGATTTTTTTAGTTTGATTGTATAAACACAATAATGCTTCTCACAAAATTCCTGCATATTTTGATCTATATTTTTCAATATTTCCAAAGTGATTTGACTTTAAAACAAATGGCATTAAATATACTCTAATAAAGTAATATGGAATTAAGCAAGATTTCTTGTCATTATAAATATTTTGAATTCTTTTAAAAAGTAGATGAGCTAGGTATGAAAATTTCGCTTGTGCCATTTCTACAAGTCTATTATATCGCATCTATACAAGGAACGCATTTATACTAGTCAGCAATAAGTTAAACAGCTTTCATTCTTCTAAATGAATATCCACCAAATACTACAAATGCTATTGTAAAGGCGGTCAAGATCTCAACATCTGTCGCAAAGGGATAAGTGGCAATTCCCAACATGGCATTTCTGAGAGCATCCACAGCATATGTGGCAGGGTCTATTTTAGTGAGAATGGCCAGCCAGCCAGGAAGATTACTTAATGGAAATAGCGCACCACTCAAAAAGAATATGGGAAACACTACAAAGCTTACTATTAATTGGAATCCTTCAAGGCTTTCAATATAGCTGCCTATAGCTAGGCCCAATGATGTTAAACAAAATGACAGAAGTAATGCAATTGCAATAGTCTGAGCTAGAGAAAGTGCAGTGAAGTGAATTCCTAGTAGTCCACCTATAACCAAAAGAATAGATACTTGCACTAGAGAATTGCTCATACCTCCCAATGTCTTTCCTGTGAAAATAGTTTCTCTGCTAACGGGAGATACCATTACACTCTTTAGAAAATCAAACTTTCTATCCCATATTATAAATGAGCCAAAAAATACTGAAGAGAATATTATAGACATACTAATTATACCTGGAAATATGAATTTCTGATAATCTGTATTCGTTGTTAGGCTAGGATGTAATGAAGAACCAAAGCCCGAACCAAGAACGAAGAGCCAAAGCAAAGGGGTAAATGTAGCTGCTATTAATCTGCTATGTTCTCTTAGAAATACTTTGAATTCTCTAAGCCAAAGTGCGTATACTTTTCCAAGAAGTGTTTCTATTAT
>JARBAU010000308.1 GCA_029237525.1 Nitrososphaerales archaeon
ATCACGTCTAATAAAATTCTAACTCTATCTGCATGAGAATTGATTATGTTCATCATGATTCTACGAGCAGAATCTTCATTACCGACTAAAACCGCCTCCATAAATCTCTGCTGTATTTCAAAATATTCCATTGGATACACAAAGTCTACCGCACCATGTTCAACAGACCAAACGTTTACCGAGCCCACTTTCTTCTTGTTAACTAGTCCTATTGTGTTGAGCACATCCAAATATTTTGTAATTGTCATCCTGTTCATCCCTGTTTTGTTTGCTAATTCAATGCCGGACATCCCTGTTTCGTCGCTTCTAAGAACATCAATAATGCGTCGCTTGACTTCATCCATCGTGTATCTCTTAAACATAATTTCCTTAGTTTCCTGTTAAACTAACTTAGCTATTATTCTTTGTATATCGTCGTGCTTTAGATATTAGCATGGTAATTGCATCGAATGCTCTCCCGACATCATTCATCTTTACTACTATTATGGTATCAGTATGACAGCTTGATGTATCTTCAATGTTAATATGTCTACGAGAAATCTGATTGTAAAATGCTATAGCACATCCTGGTGTTTTAATAATTTTCTCTGGGCTGTGCACAATGATTGCCGCCAAATCTTCATCGATTTCCAATATATCATAGTGAGTGAATATCTCTTTTACTGAATCAATAAGTTTGTCATCAAATACCAAAGTTATGGAAGACAAGCTTTCTGAAACACTTAAGAAGCTATTGACGTTCCTTGTAAGTGCTTTAGCAACTCTTTCTACTGTACGCTTGCTTCTAGCTGTTGAGATCTTCGCGACATCAGTCTTGACACTAATTGTACTTTCACTTATGATCGAAGAAATAGTTTGCTCATGAATATAGTAAAATCTCCTCGCTCGTTTAATGGCAGTCACAACACTTTCCAAGTTTACCTCTTTTTCCAAAGATCTTTCGATTTCAGGTTTAATTACTCTTGATAGGCCGCTAAAATTGCAATAATCATTTTGAAGACAATCCTGATATGATAGATCCGTAGCAATGATGTCATTCACTATGTTCGTTATGGATTTTTTTCCGACCAAGGCTGGTCTCAAATTATGCATTTTGGTCATTATTGACCATAAAATATAAATGTAGTGTTATCAATCGAAGGCCTAATATGACAATTGATAAAGTTATTCTGGCATATTCTGGTGGCTTAGATACGTCAGTATGTGTGCGTTACCTCCAGAAGCTACACAATCTCGACGTCATAACACTTACCGTAGACTGTGGTCAAGATGAGGAGATCACCAATCTTGAACGAAAGGCGATTTCATTAGGTGCCGTTAAGCACATACATATCGATGCAAAAGAAGAATTCGCTACAAATTACATTTCGCCATCTATAAGAGCAAACGGGCTTTATCAAGGAAAGTACCCTCTTGCGACAGCGCTGGCACGACCGCTCATTGCATCAAAGCTCGTGGATCTTGCACATCAGGAAGGTGCCAAAACTGTTGCTCATGGATGTACAGGAAAGGGAAATGATCAAATTAGATTTGACGTAACTATCCGAAGCCTTGATCCAAATTTGAAGATTGTTGCACCCATAAGAGACATGAATTTAACAAGAGATATTGAATTAAAATTTGCGAAAGAAGAGAACATACCGATAACCCTAGATGCAAAGAAGTTTAGTATTGATTCAAATTATTGGGGCAGAGCTGTTGAAGGAGGGTCGTTAGAAGATTCTTATGCTGAACCGCCAGATGACTTGTTTCATTTCGTGAAATTAAATGATACTGTTCCTGTTTATCTAGAAATAGAGTACGAAAAAGGACTGCCCATTGGATTAAACGAAACAAAGATGAATTTGGTGTCAATCATACATATTCTAAATAATATTGTAGGCAGTAGTGGCGTGGGAATAATCGATCATATAGAAGATCGGGTAGTTGGGGTTAAGTCTAGAGAGATATACGAGGCTCCAGCTGCGATTGCAATTATTGAGTCTCACAAAGACCTCGAGAAGTTAGTCCTGACAAATCACCAATATCGTTTTAAACAAATGGTGGATGAGCAATGGGCATGGTTGGTCTATTCCGGTCTTTGGCAGGAACCTCTTAGAAAAGACTTGGAAAAATTCATAGAATCCTCCCAGCGAAAGGTAAAGGGAAAGGTCAGATTAAGGATTCACAGAGGCTCAATTCGGGTAGTAGGAAGAGAGTCGCCTTATTCAATATACAAAGAATCACTTGCAACCTATGACGCTGGTTCTACATTTGATCAAAATCTAGCAAAGGGATTTTCTGAATTGTGGGGATTGCAATCGATAATTGCAAACTCTATATTCGAAAGCAAATATCAATAGGGGGTGAAGACATATGAAAAAGGACTGTAATGACTGTGGCGCGGAAATCAACGTTCCTGGCGACTCAATGGTAGGAGAAATCGTAACCTGCCCTGATTGTGGAGCAAATTTTGAAATAATTGAAAAGTCTGAACTAAAAATAGAGGTAAAACCGGCAGAATCAATCGGCGAAGATTGGGGACAATAGATGGCGGAACTTTGTATTATTTATGATAAGATTCGTTTCGAAGAAAAGGAGTTGTATGACAAAGCAAGCAAAAGAGGCTTAAACACACGTTTGATAGATGCAAAGAGCATTAGTATCGGAACTAATAACAAGAAGGATGACTTCGATCTAGGAGATATCGTATTGCAAAGAAGCATTAGCCACTACAGAGGATTATACTTGACTGCATGCCTTGAATTTTTAGGCTTCTTAGCAATTAATAGCTTTAAAGTAGGTGAAATTTGTGGTAATAAACTGTTAACTTCGATCAAGCTGGCTAAAGAAAATATTCCAACGCCTACTACCCATTTCGCATTTAGCTCTGAATCTTTATCCAATTTAATTAGGAAAACCGGATTTCCTATTGTAGTCAAGCCAATAGTCGGTTCTTGGGGACGAGGTGTGTTCCCGTTGCGTGATAGCGAAACTGCAAATATGATTGCCGAGTTAAGAGAGGAAGATGATAACCCATTATCCCGCATTTATTACATTCAAGAAATGATTAAACGACCGCCCCGTGATCTCAGATGTATTGTAGTTGGAGATCGAGTTGTTGCTGCTGTTTACAGGTATTCTGCAGAGAAGGAATGGAGAACTAATGTAGCAAGAGGAGGTCGAACTGAAGAAGCATACATTACTAAGGAATTAGAAGACATCACATTGAAGGCAGCTAAAGCTGTAGGGGGGGGAGTATTGGGAGTTGACCTAATGGAAGACGATGTGAGAGGCCTGTTAGTCCATGAAATTAACAGTACTGTTGAATTTCATGGTGCCTCCAAAGTTGCCAGAACTGATATTGCAAATACTATAATAGACTACAGCATTGATGCTGCCAAGAAATAGGTGTAATCTTTGATATTTGACAAGACTGACCTAGGCGATCAGCCATCAACTAAAGATTGGATGTTATTTTATGACAAAATTCATAAGAAGCTAATCGAGGAAACAGGGTAGCAATGGGTAGCATGAGAGTCGGCGTAGTTGGAGCATCCGGATATGTAGGTGGAGAGCTATTGCGTCTTTTAGTTGGCCACCCAAAAATCGAAATAAGCACAATTACTTCTAGACAGAAGGCTGGTGAATATGTACATCGTGTACATCCAAGCCTTAAAGGGTTTATGGATATCACGTTTTCGGATATGAATATCGATAAGCTTGGTGATACATGCGACTTGGTATTTACTGCTCTGCCGCACGGAAAGTCTAAGGAATTCGTAAAGGATCTTTATGGTTTAGGAATGAAGGTCATAGATTTGTCAGCTGACTTTCGTCTAAAGAATCCAAAGGATTATGTAAAGTGGTATGGATGGGAACATCCGTATCCTGAATTACTCTCTAAATCCATTTATGGAGTGCCGGAATTTCATCGTGCTGAAATAAAAAAAGCCCAATTGGTATCCTGTCCAGGCTGCATGGCTGTTACATCTCTTCTTGCAATAAAACCCTTGATCGCAAACGACTTGATTGATACTGAACATATCATTGTTGATAGCAAGATAGGATCCTCTGGAGCAGGATCTAAAGCCAATGCTGGTACCCATCATGCAATGCGATACGGAGTAATTCGTCCGTATAAGCCAGTGAAACATAGGCATACAGGAGAGATTGAACAAGAATTAGGACTTATTGCCAAAAAATCAATCAGGATAGGAATGACACCGCATGCCGTAAACATAGTGAGAGGTATTTTGACAACTAATCATACATTCCTAAAGAGAGCAGTGCATGAAATTGACCTATGGAAGATTTATAGAACTACATACAAGAATGAACCCTTTATCAGATTTATACGAGATAAAAAAGGATTGTACAAATTTCCAGATCCAAAGTTTTTGATTGGATCTAATTTCTGCGATATTGGTTTTGAGGTCGATGACGAAAATCAAAGATTAGTTGCACTTTCAGCTTCAGATAATTTGGTTAAGGGAGCTGCAGGTTCTGCGATACAGAATATGAACGTCATGCTGGGGTATGATGAAATGGATGGACTTAAGCAAACTCCGATTACTCCGGTATGATAGTCATAAAATTAGGTGGTAGCATAGTATCTGATCGTTTAGACCCTAGTACATTTCAGGACATAAGATCAATTCTGAGAAATGAAAGATTAGTAATTGTTCACGGTGGTGGGAAAGATGTAACTAATGTTGCAAGTAAACTAGGAAAAGAACAAAGATTTATTGTTTCACCGCAAGGAGTTAGAAGTAGGTATACTGACAAAGAGACAATCGAAATATATACAATGGTCATGTCGGGAAAAATAAACAAGATGATTGTCGGCACACTCATTCAAAATGGTATTAAGGCCATCGGTATCACTGGGATTGATGGTCTCACCATAAGGGCTAACCGAAAGAAAAAGCTCGTCATTGTGAATGAGAGGGGAAGGAAGATGATAATCGAAGGAGGTTATACAGGAAAAATAAGTTCAATAGATCCTCATCTTATCCATCTGCTAGTGAGTGAGGGTTATGTACCAGTTATTTCACCTATTGCATTAGGAGATGATTACGAATTTCTTAACATAGATGGAGATAGAGCAGCTGCATATATTGCTGGTGGTGTAAAAGCAGAAAAGATATTGTTTATGACAGATGTTGAAGGTTTAATGATAAATGATCAAGTTATGTCTACGATTACTCTAAAGCAGGCCAAGGAGTTGCTGCCCTCTATCGGATTTGGTATGGAAAAGAAAGTATTAGCTTGTACTGAGGCATTAGAAATGGGAGTAAATGAATCTATTATAGGATCTGGTCTTGTCGAAAATCCTATCTCTTCTTGCCTTTCTCACAACCGATGTACCGTAATTACGCCATGATGACTTCAGAAGATCAATTTATCGGAAATCTGTACCAAAGATTTCCAATAAATATATCACGCGGAAAAGGGGCCAGAGTCTGGGATAATGAAGGAAGAGAATACATTGATTGCATGGCTGGTTATGGAGTGGCACTAGTGGGTCACTGCAACGATCGAGTAGTTGAGGCGATAAAGAACCAATCAGAAAAGCTAATTGTTTGTCACATGTCGGCATACAATGATACCAGATTGAGGTATCTAGAAAAATTGTCGTCTATCTCTCCAAAAGGACTCTCAAAGGTAGCCTTCAGCAATAGTGGTGCTGAATCGGTCGAGGCAGCACTAAAGTTTGCTAGGAAGTACTCTGGCAAGGCCGGAATAATTGCAATGACTGGTGGCTATCATGGCAAGACTTTGGGAGCTTTATCCGTTACCTACAACGAAAAGTATCGAAAGCCATTTATGCCACTATTGGATTACGTAAAATTCCTTCCTTACAACGATCGAGCAAATCTGGATAATGAAATTGACGATTCCATTGGAACGATAATACTTGAACCGATTCAAGGTGAAACAGGTATCATAATTCCTCCAGATGGACTCTTGCAAAACATTAGACAAATCTGTACCGATCGCAATATAGTGCTCATTTACGATGAGATCCAGTCTGGTCTTGGAAGGACAGGAAAAATGTGGGCTGGAGAGCATTGGAATACTACCCCAGACATAATGTGCTTAGCAAAAGGAGTTGGGGGTGGCATACCTATGGCCCTTACTTTAGCTAAACCCGAAATAATTGATACTATGAAAATAGGAGAACATTCCTCAACGTTTGCTGGCAATCCCGTTGCATGTGCAGCAGCATCGGCAGCTCTTGACGCCTTGGTAGAAGATAGGCTTGTGCAGAATGCCTGTTCAGTTGGAAAGTACTTTAAGGATGGATTAATGTGCCTGAAAGACACACACAAAATAGTTAGAGACGTGAGAGGTTTGGGACTAATGCTGGCCTTAGAACTACGTTTTGACGTTAGAGAGGTACTTCTGGACGGCATAAAAAACGGTATACTTATGCTCTATTCTGGAAGAAATATTATTAGGCTGCTACCGCCGCTTGTGATTGATGAATCAATGGTCTCTTCGGCACTTGAAAAGATAAACAAAATACTTACCAAGGAAGAGGACAGAAAAAATGTTAGATAATCAAGATTCGATAGACGAGAAGATAATCAAGATACTACAGGACGATGCAAGAAAGTCCTTTGTAGACATTGCAAATGAAATAGGCTATTCTGAATCTGCTGTTCGAAGAAGAATAAAAAATCTAATAAGAAATGGGTTTATAACGAAATTCACTATTGCGACGCAAAGTGCTGATAAAACTAGCGCAATTGCACTGATCTCAGTTAGTTCAACTTCTGACACCTCTATCGTATCGACAAACCTGAAGAAATTACCCGGTGTGCAGACTATTTACGAAATTACAGGTCAATATGACATTGCAGCCATTATTTCATCCGCCTCAATAGCCGAAATTAATAGATGTATAGACGATGTTCGCAGGACTGAAGGAGTAGTAGATACTAATACAGTCATTATATTGAGGACAATTCACTAATCTGCCAGTTAGTGCAGGTGAGAGACCTGACCTAATTTGATAATATATTTTTATGAGAACTGTCACGATTGCGATAAGGTTTATATTTTATACGAAAATAAGACTGATGTAGATATAATGTCACTAAAACCGTCAGATCCGAACCATTATGCGTTTGTGTATAATGAATCAGATAAGGAAAAAGGCAGAATCCATATCCTAGACTCGACGCTTAGGGAAGGTGAACAACATCCCGGAGTCTCATTCACAACAAAACAGCGAATTCAAATAGCTTGGATGCTCGATTCATTTGGGGTAGACCAGATTGAAATTAGTCCGGTCGTCTCCTCTGACCATTTTGTCTCCACAAAGACAATCATAAAACAGGGGTTAAAAGCAGATATCGTAGCTCATGTGAGGGCTATTAGGTCGGATATTGATGTTGCTTTAAGCTGTGATACTGAGTGGGTAGCCACATACATGGGAATTTCCGATGTACATTTGTCATCAAAATTAAAAATATCAAGGGAAGAAGCAAAAAATAGAGCATTGGATGTTGCAGATTATATAAAGTCACATGGTTTGAAGGCTCGTTTCACGATGGAGGACGCCAGCAGAACAGATCCATCGTTCCTAATAGAAATGTGCAAAGAAATGAACAATCGAAAGATAGACAGGATTAGCATTCCAGATACAGTTGGTATTATGAGGCCTAAGGGGATGCATAAATTAGTTAGTTTTGTAAATCAAAATATTGATACATCAAAAAGCATGTTAGATGTCCATTGTCACAACGATTTGGGCCTTGCATTGGCAAATGCATTAGCCGGGTGCGAAGCTGGTGCAAACCAAATCCATACGACAATAGATGGATTAGGGGAACGGACAGGTATTCCATCTCTGGCTGAAACTGCAGTTACATTGACGCTAATCTACAATTCCACTAATGATCTTAGATTACACATGTTGAAGGATCTATCAAGAACTATTTCACAGTATACAGGACTGTCAATTCCCGAGTCTAAACCCATTGTAGGAGATAGTGCTTATAAACACAAAGCTGGCACTCACCTAGCTGCGATTCTACGGGATCCTTCTGCATACGAGATTATAGAGCCAAGTATAGTAGGAAATAGAAGAAAAATTGTATTTGGCGAACTCGCAGGAAAAAATGGGGCAGCTTATCTTCTGTCTTTACTAGGATTGGAAACAAACATTCGTGAAGCTGAAAAATTAGCAAAAGGACTAAAGGATCTACGAATGGGAGATATATTGGAATTATACTTAGACGATAAACTGGAAAGAAAGATACTTAATAATGTGAGTCCAAATCTAAAGGCTAAGGAGTAGTTGAATAGAAAATGGTTAAGTGTCCAGAATGCGATGCAGAAATTAAGCCTCCATCGGACTCCATAGAAGGAGAGATTGTGACTTGTCAAGATTGTGGGGCGAGTTACGAATTAGTGAAAGAGGGAAAAGAATATAGCCTTAGGCCGGCCCAGACAGTCGGTGAGGATTGGGGTCAGTGACGGATCAAGTTAAGACTTTCCCTCATCTCGCAATTCTTTACGACCAGATCAGATGGGAAGAAAAAGCATTATATGAAGCTGCAAAAAGACGTGACTTTGACCCGATTAATATTGATTGTAAAAGCCTCGTTCTTGGTCTAAACGAATCAGAAATTCAATATCAACATTATAAGATCATCCAGAGATGTGTTAGTTATTTTAAGAATATTCATTCCACTGCTGCCTTAGAAGGTCTTGGAGCACTAGTATTTAATCCATTATCAACAAATTCAATTTGTGGTAATAAACTCTTTACGCACATGATACTTCGAAAAGCTGGTGTGAGGACTCCCAAGGCATACGCAGCGTTCTCTGAATCATCGGCTATAAATGCATTAGATCAATTGGGCTATCCAGCCATAATTAAGCCTACTGTTGGAAGTTGGGGTAGGCTAATTGCTGTGTTGGCTGACAAGGAAGCGGCTAAAGGTGTACTTGAGCATAGAGAGCACATGTTTCCCTTGTATCAAGTGTATTATTTGGAAGAATTTGTAGAGAGACCTCCTAGAGATATAAGAGCTATCGTCGTTGGCGAACAGGTTATAGCTGCTATCTATCGATACTCGGGCAATGGTGAGTGGAAAACAAATATGGCTCTGGGTGGCCGGGCAGAAAATTGTCCCATTACGAATGAGCTTGAGGATATATGTCTAGATGCTAGCAGAGTAGTGAATGGAAAAATTGTTGGCGTTGATTTGATGGAAAGCAAAAATGATGGACTGGTAGTTCATGAGGTCAATAATACGACCGAATTTAAGAATACCGTCAAAGTCACTGACATTGATATTCCTGGAAAAATTGTAGAATTCGTGCACGAAGCAGGAAAGCATTAAGGCTCTAACAAATTGGTCTCAAGTAACTATGCAATCGAATTGCTAAAGGACGCCTTAGAACTATATACCCCCTCTAGATCCGAAGCAGCTTTAGCTAACATGCTTAAGGCAAGATGTACTGAAGAATTAGGTTTCGAGCAGACGTATATTGATAGTGTTGGGAATATTATAGCAACCAAGGGCATTGGAGAACCTAGGATTCTGCTCTGCGGCCACATGGACACTGTCCCGGGACGAATTCCTGTCAGAATCGAAGATGGCTATTTGTATGGAAGAGGTGCATCAGATGCTAAGGCTGCATTGATTTCAATGTTACTTGCAGCTTCAGAATTCCCCAAACAAAATGGGTCTATTTCATTTGTGGGGGTTGTAGACGAAGAAGGAAATGCAACCGGTGTGAAAAATCTCGTATCGTCCAGGTTACAACTTGACTATGCGATCTTTGGCGAACCTAGTGGTATTCACAATATCACAATTGCATATAAGGGAAGGATATCTATTAGGCTAGCATGCGATGTTGGCAACAGTGCCCATGCCAGCGCGCCATGGTTAGCTAAGAATTCCATCGAGGAAATTTATGATTTCTGGACTAAGATAAAGTCAGAAGTAACGAGTATTAGGAATCATGATAGCAGAACTAAAATGGTAAGCTGCAGCCTTACAGAGATAGTTGGCGGATCAAGTCACAATGTTACTCCGAGGAAGGCGAGTATGACAATTGACATACGTATTCCAATAGGTATTCAATCTCAGCATGTACTGTCAACAATCGACCAAGTTATAGCTAAAATTGCAAATGAAAAAGGTTTGAAAGCGAATTATAGAATACAAGACCAGACCGAACCCTTTGAAGCAAATTACACCTCTGCCTTGGTGAGAGCTATGTCATTATCGATACTTGATATTAGAAAGGTTCGACCAACACTTTTACGAAAAACAGGCACTGGTGATATGAATATCTTGGGGAATGTTTTCAAGATACCTGTAGTAACTTACGGTCCTGGCGAGCCTCATGGATCGCATACCATTGACGAACGAGTGAATCTGGAAGAATATCTTACTAGCATAGACATTTTTTCAAGGGCTCTGTTTCATATCTCAAGACTACACTCGCGCAGAAACATTTCTGAACCATTGAACAAGATTTAATTCTGGTTTGTTTTTCTGATTAGTTATGCTTTGGTTCATTGGTTTAGGAATCTATGGATACCAAGGCCTTAGCCTCTACGCAATAAATATATTGAAAAACTGCAAAAAAATTTTCGTAGAGAGATTCACTAGCGAAATTTCTGATGATGATTTGATACACATACACGAATTGGTCGATGACGGAGGAACAGATATAATTTCAGTCAAAAGATGGGTTGTAGAGGATGGGAGAATTATTTTAGGGGAAGCAAAACACGACGACATAGCGCTACTATCGTATGGAGATCCGCTAATCGCCACTACGCACTTAGAATTATTCCTTCGGGCCAAGAAAAATTCAATAGAAATGAAGGTTATTCACGCGGCCTCCGGGCTAACCTCTTTAGTAGGTGAATCGGGCCTAGATTTTTATAAATGTGGTAGAAGCGTCACGATGATGTCAGACCCTCAATCAGCCATAAGCGTCTATAACGTAATTCACGACAATTTGTTGGCAGGCAACCACACTCTGATATTAACTGAATATGCTGAAAAAGAATCCGGCAAACCTTTATTTCTTGATCCTGCTTACGCCTTAGAAGTTCTTTTGGAAGTTGAAAATGACCTCAAATACGGGATTATGAGTCATGATGCCTTCGCTATCATTGCTTCCAGAATAGGAACAAATGAAAAGAATATAATTTCTGGAAAAATTCGATCCTTGACTAAATTGAACTTTGGTCAAGGTCCACATTCGATGATTATTACGGGGCGGCTACATTTTATGGAAGAAGACTGTATAATCAATTTGACCAATAACTTAGACAAACCATCAGATAACACTTTGAATGTCTATAGACTTTCTGTAAAGATGATCGAACGCTATGCTCCGAAAGCTAAACTGGCACTCGAGAATTTGAAAAAAATAGTAGAAGGCGATAAAGGTACACTCTACAACAAAGGTATATTGGAGTCACTTGATAATGCGGAGCACTATATCTATGATGCTGAAAGATTCATGGGACAGGGGAAATTAGAACTAGCAGTATTAAGCATAGGTTACGCAGAAGGACTAATTGACGCATCAAGGTTTCAGATGGGAGTAAATCCATGGTCATAGTTCCATTAAGTATGCATTCTGAATCTAATCATGTTGAGCATATGCGTATAATGCGAGTTTCATATGGAACAATGAATTCGTTACGATTGTTAGCTAGGCTACATGGATAGTATAAAAATGGCACGATTCTCAAAGATGATGATATCGTGATGCAAATACCACCGGAACTGATGCAGTTCGTAAGACGTGATACCTACTCGTTGTTAATTAAAGGAAATTCAGGCACAGGCAAGAGTACATTATCTCTAACGATATTGAAAGCGTTGCAAATTAGAAGCAATTTCTTTTATATCTCCACAAGGCTCTCGCCTAAACAACTTTTCGTAAATTATCCATGGTTAGATAAGTTTGTGATTAGAGAGAATGTGGAGGTAAATGATCCTTCTAACCAACGGTCCAGTCTTTCTAGTTTCGAGGATGCACGTCTTGATGAGCCAGAGTCGCTATTCGAAAGGATAACAAATCAGTTGATGGATGTCAAGGCCCCAATCATAATCATCGATAGTTGGGATGCAATAGCGTCCTTCATGGATACCGAAGCTCGACTGAATAACGAAAGGGTTTTGCAAACATGGCGTGAAAGGGCTGGAGCTAAATTGATCTTCACAAGTGAAGATTCTCAAAATAACACACTAGATTTTATAGTTGACGGGATAGTTGAACTAAAGCAAAAAACATATAGAAATACCGATATCAGACAGGTTTTCTTAACAAAATTGAGAGGAACTAAGATCAATCGATCTTCATATATGTTCACCCTGGGCAATGGTATATTTAAAAGCTATAATCATTACAATCCGTCTGATTTTCAACTAGCTTATATGAAAACCAATTCCCAAGCAAAGAAAGATCTGCATGATCAGACAAGAGTACTGTCACGTCCTAATTTGAGTTTAAAAAAAGAACTGAAATATACTGGGATTCTTTGTGAGAGTCCAAACCTCGAATGTTCTAACTTAGTACAAAATATAACTATGCTTATTGAAATAGACCAAATAATTTCTCTAAATGCATATGCATCATTCTTGGCAAAAATAGCTTCCCAGTTTATGAGCGATAATGATAATGGAATTATAATACAGCCAGCTTCTAGTATAGAACGGCAGCTTATCTCAGAATTCCTACATCCATATTTGGGCCGTAAGGCAGAAAAAAACGTCAAGTTGCTTTATCCCATAGAAGCTCGAAGTGGGATTTCTAAGCCCATCGATGAACAAATTGCACTTACCGTCTTGCAAGGTAGTTTGAGAAAGTTTCAAGAAGCCGTATCTAAACTACGGATTCGAAAAGACAACAACTTGCTTGGCATGCTCATGTTAGAAGAAATTGGAGACAATTCGTATGAAGACTTTCTGTTTTCAAGCGTACTTCCATACCTCAGATCCAGTATAAACCTCTCAATATTGGTTACGACCAAACCACTTAAGCGTAAGGATATAGTGCGCCATGTGGATGTATTTTTGAAACTTAGGCTTTTTCATAGTACTCTTCTGGTAGAATCTGTAATTCCTAGTGATCATTGGCACGCATTATCAGTACAGGGGTCAATCGGATTTCCCATAATAACTTTGGATTGCTTAGTATAAAGCACATTATACGCTTAAACGATAATATTCCTCGGTAATGTTGTCTTCTATTCCTACAGGTAGCAGCTCTTTCATTTGATCATAATAAGACAGAAATTTATTTCCTTTGCTTGTAATTCGATAAACCACTTTTGTTCCATTTTCAACTTCTTCGATCAATCCACTTTGAAGAAGAGAATCTAGATAAATTTTACATTGATCATTACTCAACATTGCTTTGTACATGATCTTAGTTCTTGTCTCCTCTTTATTTGCAGATTTTAGAATAGCAGCAATTACCTCGTAACGACTACGATTTTTCATCTCAGACAACAAATCTAAACTGACATTCAATATAACAAGAGTGGAACTATCAGATAGAATTATTTTAAGCCTCACATCTGACGAGATCTAATCAAATGACCGTAAAGAAGCCGGATCTTTCTTGAATAAACTAACCATGTTATGATAACTCTCAATAGCTTGTCTCCCCAAAAGACTGGTCTTGTAGATATATCTTTTGGAGTTTGGATGCTCAGGGGTTTTTTCAAGCATTGAACATTGGTAGAGGAAATCAAGATACTCGTTAATTTGCTTGGAGTTGAGATTACACCTATACATGACATGAGTTTTTCGTGAGCCCTCTAGGCACATAGACAGTATGAATTCAACAATTTCCAACCATCCTCTGTTAGTCCAACCTGTTGACCTTAAAGGCAATTCTTAAATTAGATCAGATCTCCTTACTAATAATACTAAGCATAGTGCTATTGGTTACGTTTTGCTCTCATATAGATTTAGATCGATAGAACCGCAATAATTATGATTTGTCTTATACTCATGGCAACACCTATTAATTGTAGCAACTTCAATTTACCCATAAACCAGTCTTGAAGTCTTTAGAATCCTATTGTTCACAGTAGGAATTCAAGCTTTACCAAGACTTGGCCAGCTCAACATTCTATATCTATGTAACTTAGATTATTTCTGCATAATCCGGTACGTAAATTCTGCAATACCTTTAAAAAAGGTGATCATATAAACATAAAGGCATGGTCGATGAAATATTCATGTTCGCCCTAACTTGTGGTGTTTTTGTGGTTTTTACGGCTATTTTGTTTGGATCTAGGGTAAAAAGGAAATCTACCGAGATAAAAATCGGAAAATTGTCGGATTCATGATTTTCTGATGCAACATCAATAGTAGCTGGCCAAGCAGGATTAAATTCCTTGAGTGGTTGAAATCGGATCTCTAATTTTCACAGGTATGTTCAGATTGATTTCGCTGAAGAAAACAGTTAATGATCAAATATTGAAAAATTTCACAAACAGTTTATAGTCGAAGTTACTATCACATAGGACGTGCGAACAAATCATCATGAAATCAACATTGTTTACTCTACAAAAGATATTCCGAATGTACATACTCCTGTCCTGATTTGTGGTTTTCCAGGGAGCGGTTATGTTGGTAAACTGGCTGTAGATCACTTGATACACGAACTTGATGCTATACATCTGGCAGATATCTATTCTACAGCTTTTCCTGCCCAGTTGTTAATAAAATCCGATGGTACTGCAGATCTTTTAAAAAATTATCTCTTTTACTCCAACGCATCTACTTCTATGGGCGTTGGATTGCTTCTGCTTAGCGGAGACTCACAACCTACCACTCCTGATTCAGAATATCTTCTCGCAGAAGAGATTTTGGATATTGCCTCTAGATTCAACAGTAGTCAAGTATTTACACTTGCAGCTTATATCACCGGCTCATTTGTAACCGATCCTCGCATTTTTGGAACCGCAGGCGATCTAGAAGCAATAAAGAGTCTAACTGAGCAACAGGTGCATACCATGGAAGGGGGGAGTATAACTGGAATGAATGGTATAGTTGTCGGAATCGCAAAGCGTCGTGGAATGAAGGGAACGTGCTTGCTAGCTGAAACTTCTGGATTTGTGATAGATGCTAAGGCATCAAAGTCAATCTTAGAGACGCTAGTATCAATATTACACCTCAAGGTCGACATGACTAATATTGAGAAAAGAGCAAAAGATACTGAAGCATTAATAAAGACAATCGAACAGCAGATGACCAGCAATTCAATCCAACAAGATGAAAATCAATCAGTTGCACGGACTAGGTCATCAGATATGGGATATATAAGTTAGAACACCTAATATATCATGTTACACTATATTATTCTAAAATCTAAATTCTAAAACGGACATAATCGAGGGCATTAACTAATATGCATCTTAACCATCAAAAGCAAGAATTCTAGAGTCTCTTCATTTTTCCATATCTTCCTATATTGAGACTGTTTTCTCCTCTAAATGCTTGAGTATACCCATTCTCTATACTGACTGTGTCCCCGTCCTTGACCAAATTGATTTGATCATCCCAGAGTGATAATTTTATACTACCCGTTTCATCAGATATCATGGCATCTGCAACCTGCGCTGTGCCTCCAGTTCTCAGGTTTACAGTCCTTGGATCAGTTATACTATCTATTCGTCCCTCAATGTTTACGCCTCGCATCCCAGGTTTTAACTCAGTGATCTTCATTACTTGTTTCAGTTCATTACAATGCAATAATAAAGGTTCTGGATACTAGATTTCGATTGCTGAAACACATAATTCTGAGGTTAGTAAATCTCGCGATGATTGACATGTTAGAACCTTAAATAGTAAGCAAGAAATAAGGATTCCTGCCGCCACGATAATGTGGAGGGGTAGCGAAGCCCGGTCAAACGCGCAGGACTCAAGATCAAGGTTTGTAATCGAATATACACACCAAAGTGGAAATGGATGAGTTATCCCGTCCTTTAGGGGTTCATGGGTTCGAATCCCATCCCCTCCAAAACTAGCGCAGGTATTTTTATCAAGTATATTAATTAAAAGTGCGTTTCTCTAGGGCTTTTGTAGTTACTAGAGTTTCATTACTGTCTAGAGAACTTGGCTATCCTGCTGGGAGGAATAATTTCACTCAAAATTATGATTGTTGACAATTCAGATTCACGTGGAGGTTAAAGCCGATCGCTATTTATTTATCACATAGAAATCATAAACAGGGTTTGTATGTTTGTTAGCTGAATTCTTTTTTAGACCATATTCTATAATTGCAAAAAAAGCTGGAAATGTTTCGATTAAGCCAAGAATCGGGCAAAGTATGAGGGTCTGAAAATGCATTATGAACTTCTTGCCGAATTTTATTTTAGAATATCGTAAGTTCAAAAATAATCCAAACTGGTATGAAAAAAGCCATACAATTGAAGACATAAAAATTAGAGATGCTATAGCCGCTTCATAGTATGAACCTCCAACCCAAAGATGCAGGAATGATTCACTATAAAATACATCCATTGTCTTGCTAAACGTGCTGTTTATTAAATCAGTATTGGCCGCTCCCATACTCCAGCCTCCAGCCAAAATTGTAACCATGAGGGGTAGGTGCATCATTATAGAGAGTATGATAGAAGTTATTCCAGCCGCAAATCCAAGAAAATAGGTTGTCAGTTTATAAATGACTTTGAGCTTGTGGACCAAGGAAAATTCATCGATGTTCTGGAGACTACCAACCACCCATCTCCGTCTTTGCATAAAATGGTCTTTGATATTTAGAGGTGGTTGTTCTAATAATATCCCACCGTGCCAGCCTAACGAATCTGCACCGTAAATCTGGTATATCTTATATCCAAATAGTTGGTCTTCTGCTAGCGTGGGTCCGAAATCCCATCCTATCAAATCCTCAACGTCAGCCCTAACCAATAAATTACTGCCATGCATATGCAATGGAGGCGTTTTGATGATTGAACCATTTGTCATTTGTGACACGCAGTCATAGCAAGAGAATGGTCTGACCGATTCCGCAAGTGCTGTTAAGAGATTTGCGGATTCAAATTTTAGCGGATAAAATATAGGACCCTCCGCAGCGACCCCTGCACCTTCTCTGATAAATTTTAAGAGGGAGAGGACAGTTTGAGATGTAAGAAAGCTTTCGTCGTCCATATGAAATATCCAATAATCCTTGGTATTCCTTAAGGATTCTCGGCGATGGATAACTCCGAATTGTAGAGCTCTACCTTTCTTGATTGCTGAAGTCTTGAACGATTTGTCTACGAACACTACTTCACATTTCCTATCACTTAATACCTTCATATCTCTTATATCGTCTGTAACCACAGATATTCTGTAATTTGAATAATTTATCCGAGAACATGAATCGATAATAGAACTCAATCCGCGTAGGACAACTGGGGTATTGGTGGCCGACCTTGTTGTTATTTGAAAAATTATTGCGGGGTCATTATGAATCCTAACAGGATTTTTGTGTATAAAGATTTGTTTATTAGTCATGCATCTTATTATTGCGATAAACGCTATAGGAATATTCAAAAGCCAGATAACAGTCAAAATATCCATTATCAAGCTCTGTACCATAAAAGATTGTGACTACGACTCAATATGAATACACTCTTTCTAGAAAGCGAAAAATTGCAACAAAAGATCAGTTTGTTATATTAGAATGTCTAATATAAAATGGGGTTTACACTCGAAAAATACAAGAATAGTTATAGAATTTCTCAACTCTCTTATTTCTAGAAAAACTATGGATAAAAATCCAAAGTGCCACTTCATTTGATGGAGCCTGTTAACGATTAAATGCCTTCAGAGAGCAAGTTAAATGATGCCAATGATGCCACTTATTGTGATCAATGTAAAAGTTATACGGTCATTTTTGATATGGTCTCCAGCGAGTACGTTTGCAGTTCTTGCGGTTGTGTGGCGAACGATAAGTTTTTCAATAACGAAAGTGGGCCTGCATTTAATGCACAATCTGGGTTTAGTGACAGGTCTAGAACTGGGTTACCAGAGTCATTAGCAATTCATCATAAGGGCCTCTCAACATTAATAGGGCTAGGTGACACTGATGCTCGAGGTAAGGCTCTCGAACCCTCACAAAGATTGAAAATGCAGCGATTACGAACCTGGAATAATAGGTCGCAGCTAAACGATTCCATTTCTCGAAATTTAGAGAAGGCTTTGAAATTTCTTAATAATTTTGGAGACAAACTGTACTTGAGTCAGGCTGTAATGGAAAGCGCGGCTTATATATATAGAAAGGCGGCTGTCAAAAAATTGGCAAAAGGCAGATCAACTTTGGGCTTGGTAGGAGCAGCATTGTATGCAGCCTGTAGAGAGACTGCGACCCCAAAAACAATATCTGACGTAGCTGCGGTCTGTAACTTGTCCAGTAAAGATGTCATGTCGCATTACAAGCTGATTCTTAAAGAGCTCTCATTACAAATGCCAGTTCTGCACGGACCTGATTATGTAACTCTAATTTCGAATAGGTTGAATTTAAGCGAAAGAACCAAAAGGGAAGCATTGAAGGTTTATTCGGAAGTTCAACAGAACCGGATATCTATTGGAAAAAATCCGAGAGCTTTAGCAGGCGCAGTAATTTACCTTGCGTCACAGAATTGTAATGAATTTCTCAGACAAGTAGAAATATGTCAAGTGGCAGATATTTCTACAGTATCATTACGAAAGCGATGCAAGGAAATCAAATCGACACTCTCAATTTAGTACCATTATGATCGTTTTTTTGTTATTAGATAACTTAATTCTATTCTAGTACAAAAATTCTTGATGTTCTTAACAATCATTATTCCCTGCTACGACGGCAATTATAAATTGTGTATTGTGGGTTACGCAACCATTGGATATGAGGTAAAAATACACGAAGTACAGAATCTTCTATGATACAGTACGACAATTGAGATGTGCTAAGTTTGGGAATCTTCGTCCGGAAGTAGGAAAAGATATACTCCAACAAGCTTTTCTATGTTAGATTATGTCCACATTTTCCGCTAGATCATAGCCATTCCTTATTGAACGTAATTGCTTACCAGAAATCAAGATATAGCCTATATCAAATTTTGGGTACGCTTCTTTACATGAAAACAAAGTTAGAACTCTGCCTTCGTGGTCTATTTTGAACCCGTTACATGGTTCGTGTCCCCTAACAATGACTTTGGTATTGGATGCCCTTAACCATTTTTTAGAGATACTTGAACTGAAGTGTTTGCCCAGGCCTCTCCTCGAAAACTCCCATTCTTTTTCGTCCGGCAGAAATGCTCGGGGATCGTTCCATAATATTTCTTCGAATGATTCACTAAATGGGCCCGTCTTAGAAATTAGATCATCAAATTTACTTTCAGTGCTGTTTACTCTAGCTGGCACGCCTCCGTGAACAAGGAACAATACTCCCTGAATAATTACTACAAGATATAGCATATTAAAGAGTTCGAATATCTTAGTCTGATAAACTTCCATCCCTAATCGTTTACCAAACCTCTCTATCATTCTCTTGGGTAAATCATGGGAAGAGATTGGAAACTCTTTAGGAGCTTCATGATTTCCGCGCATTAGTATGATGGATTGAGGATGTCGGATTTTAAGACAACATATTTTATATAATATCTCAATTGACGCTGATCCTCTATCTACATAATCTCCCAAAAAGATAATTTTATTATTGTGATTCATGACAAATTCTTCAATTTTAATTCTTTTAAAGATCTTCAGTAAAGCACATAAATCGCCGTGTAGGTCACCAATTATAGCGAGCTTTTCTGGAATCTCAAGTTCTACAACTTTATTAGAAATCTTTCCTCCAGTTATTTGTCCATTAAATTGCTCTTTCTGTAAAATCTGGATTACATCGTCTAAGATCTGGGCAAAGCCAGATACCGTGAGTTTTGAGATTTCTGGATCATCTACCAAATTGCTTTAGTTACTTCAATGATGTTATGTAATATGCCATTTATAACAATGGTTCTAAATATTCATAGATAAGATGCAATAAATAAAACCATTGTTGACGCCATAGTACAAATCCAAACGATCTTATTCCAGTCAAAAATTTTCTGTCCATCCAGAACCCCAAAGGGCAGCAAATTAAACATTGCTATCCATGCGTTAAATGAAGCCCCAACGTACATATATGAACTATAAGGAAACAAATAGCTTAATATCAAGAATCCAAAACCCATAACCAAATTGGTAATAGGACCGATCAAGGCAACCCTTCCAAATTTATTTTTGTCAGAAAGACCCACCATAACTGCTCCGGGCGCAATGAATTTAAAAGGCATAATTGGTAACGCAGAAATTGCCGTAATTATTAGACCATATAACTGCGCACGAAATTCTGCCCAGCTACCATAATACTGGGCTAAAAATTTGTGGGCTAACTCATGAATAAGAAACGCGCTCACAAAAATTGCAAGAAACTGCCAAGAAATGTATCTATAATGATTGAAGGATAAACCAACAGCCATTACGAGTAGCGTAGCAATAGACAGATGTATTAATTCAGTTTTGGAGCTTTTTATCTTTGTTGCCCTTGCCAAGGAACTTAGAAACGATGTATTTCTGGAATTTCTAACAAAATCATCTTGCATCATAATTTTCCTTTTTTCTATGTAGCGGTTAACAAAAGGGCATGAATGGTTTACTGGGATCCTATGCAGATGACAAAACCATTCGTCACAGTAGGCACATTTGAAAGGAATGCTTTCATCGTAACCACATGTAAAACAGCTCTTCAATGTTATTATTTGTCGTATATACTTTTGAGACAAGGTAATATCAACCTTTTATCTTTCTCCATGCAAGTGTAGTCGGATCTAAATTGAATTAGAATAACTTGTTCTTTGCCTACGAATTGAAATCTAATATGAGTGAATCACTATTGAATCATACGACCCTAAATCTTATGAGCATGTCATTCATCTTTTGATCTACAAGACAAGCTCATCTAGCATGTCTTAAATCCATTAACCAATCCATAGATTTGTTTATTATGATTTAAATCTTCGTTCGTAAGTGTTAGTGATATTTTATTCCAGATTAATAAAGTTATTGATATCGATCAATCTAGATATCCTTAGCCACGGTAACATTATTGAATATTCTAGAGAATATCAAGACAGCCTAAATATCATGAGATCGCAAAACACTAAGTAGATAGTGACATTGCAATTTATGGCGATTATTTTGATGATGATTGTTTAGAATAAATGATTCCTAAATAAATTTGGTTTTGGCATAATAAATGAGATTGGTCATATTGTATTAATCTGGCTGCCACTTAGCCAACAAAATAGAAACCTATAGCTATTATTATAAACACGCAAGTCAGCATGACTCCTTCGAACCAATTGCTCTTGCCATCGTGCGAGATCCAGTTCAAAATTATTACAGCTAGCAATAAAGAAATCAATTCGAAAGTTGTAAAAACGAGTGTAAATGGATGATGACTAATCATTCCTATTATTACTAATATTGGAGCAACAAACAATGCAACTTGGGTCCCGGATCCGGATGCAATACCAATAGATAGATCAAGTTTGTTTTTTGTGGCTAGAATCAGAGCACTACCATGTTCTGCGGCGTTCCCAATTATACCGACAATAATTGCTCCGATAAACACTTCACCAAATCCAAATTCTTTGGCTGCTACTGATACCGTTCCAACGAGTATTTCACTTGTTATTACGACACCTAATATGCTGAAGGAAAGTATTATGAAGCACTTTTTTTTGCTCCACATCATAGATTGTTGGTTCTTGGTGGAATTTCCTATGGAATTTCCTTCTTGGATTTCTAACTCAACAGCTTCCCTGTTCTGAGTGAATAAATGCTTGTGAGTAACAAATGTAAATATTATACCTGCAAAGTAAACTGCCAATAGAATAAAAGCCACAGACTCACTTAAAGCTTGTATTTTTTGTTCATTAGAACCAACATCTGTACCTGAATTTAAGGAGGTTGCAGATAATATTGTTGGAATGGTTAGTCCTATTATCGCTATAAATAACATCGAAGTTTGCATGCCTGTATTTTCCTTGTTGAATCTTTGCTCCTTGTACTTGAAACCTCCAGCAATCAGGCTTAATCCGAGGATTAAGAGGATATTTCCCAAAATTGATCCTGTAATTGATGCCTTAACTAATGTGAAAAGACCGGCGTTCATCGCTGATGTTGCGATAATTAGTTCCGGCGCGTTGCCAAAAGTTACGTTAAGTAGTGCGCCAGCAGTGGCGCCAAAATGTAAACCTAGATGTTCAGTGGAATCTCCGATCATCTTTGCCAAAGGGACCAGTGCAATGCAAGCAAGTACGAAAGTTACATAATGGTCATTGTGTATTATTTCAGATATCAATACGGCTGGAATGAATAAGAGTAGAAGGTACATCACCCAATGCTTCCTTAGTTTTAAGTGCCTCGCCAAGAACAATCTTGATACCCCAGTCGCTTGCCTTGTATTATGGCTGTGATTTATTAGTCTTTACGGCTTATTCATTGAAAACCTTATTTGTGGTTACAAGTATTTGATTCTACTAACTAATAGGTAGACCAAGAAAGCGTCCTGAATTAAAAAAATTTCTGTAACGACCAGCAGTTGATTTCTACATGGATGTATTGCCAACAGATCAGCAAGTTTTTGACCAAACGTGGCACAGTAATTGTACTACTTGTGGCTTTTGTTAATCAAAATTCGAATGGCGGCTACTGGTAGTCATGACACGATTTTCTGGGAAGACTGAACTACGAAGATTTAATCAGTCCTTTTAGTTTTTCCTTAAACTCTGGGGTAATATCTTCGGGCTTCATTCCGTGTTCCTTCATTGCGTGTTCGCCTCCCTTTTTAAAGATTTCTTCGTCAGACTCTCCGTTTACAACATAATCACAGTCAAACCCAGCTTCGCGACATGATAATGTCTTCATTAGTTAGCAAGTCTCTTAATACTATATAATTACGTTTCTTGTATTAACATAATTCCACACAATACGAACCAAAGCATATGAATCTCTATTGACTAGTTTTATCTCATATCTTCGGCCGTTTATATTAACTGCAAATTTACAATTAATCATTAGTCAAAGTCGAGAAGTTGTAAATATTATGATGAATGGAATTGCTTGACACATAGTACCACATCTTACAAAGACTTGCAATAAGCGTGTTTTACTCCGAACTACTAAATTGAGAATGGAACCAACACAAAATGTTCCACCTACTAGTGAAAGTATCGATTCGAGTTAACTTGTTGCGAGAGAACAGAATGATCGGACTATAGATAAATTAGTTTAATGAAAATATACGAGTTAGATATACTTATTCATAGAAGAACCTTATTAGCAAAAAATGATTCTACTGGGATTTTAATTGAGAAAGTGATAGGAAGATAAACCCATGAAAACCAGTTTTATTTCGATTATGAGGAGTCAAGAATCTCGTTAATTCTTTCAAGAATCTCGTCATTTTCAATTGGTTTTTGGACATAGTACCGCTGTCCAGTTTTAGGGAAGACTTCCTTTTTGAATACATCATAGTCATGCAGTTCACTTAGGGCGGTCAAAAAGCATACTTTAATATTCTCATCAATTTTCTTTAATTCCTTGTAAAGCTCGAATCCATTCATCTGTGGCATTTTGATATCCAAAATCAAAAGATTGTAAGCATTTATCTCAAAATTTTTTATCGCCTGTCGTGGCTCTGTGTATGTATCTACCTTAAAGTTATTCCTTTCCAGTACAGTTCTTAATGTAATTACAATATCTGGTTCATCATCTACAACTAGAATCGATCCTCTTTTATTCACATTTGACAAATTCCCTTCATATGACGTCATTATCTACGATAATTATATCATCAAATAATATAGGCTTATTGCCCCAATGCAATGACGTCAACCATATTTGAGATTCATTTCTTAGTATATTTAAAATCTATAAGTTTATCGCCAAATCTTGTGAAGGTGTCATTACGTGATGCTTCGGAATCCACTGTGTAGTCCCAATTTTCTTTTAGAGTACTAGAGCTGAGACTTCCTAATTTTGGCCAATAACTCTATTTGTAGTCCCATTTATTATGGTAATTGCGTTAGCATCCTGGCTTGTTACATACACGAGATTGTCGTTTGGGTTTACAGCTATATGACTTGCGAAATCAAAATCATCGGCCAAATTAGGGTCACCAATAAGAACAGTTCCAATAGGGCTTTGTGTGGTCGCATTAAGTACCGTCACGGTGTTGGAACCTACATTACTCACGTATAGCTTATTTGTACATTGATTATATGCTTCACCATGCGGTTGACTACCTGAGCTAATTGTTCCGATTATTGTCCCCAGAGCCTTAGATCCATTTATTACTGAAACAGTATCATCGTCCTGATTTGCGACGTAGATTAAATTGGATGCTTCATTGACAGCTATGTCTGCGGGAGAATTTCCCACTTTAATTGTCTTTAATACTTTGTACGTGCTGCCATCAATAACTGATACAGTGTTATCATCAGCATTGGTAAAATATATTAAGTTGGTTCGCGTGTTTATCGCTGCTTCTTCAGGTGATTTTCCCACTTTAATTGTCTTTAATACTTTGTACGTGCTGCCATCAATAACTGATACAGTGTTATCATCTTCGTTACTGACATATGCCAGATTTGTTTTTGGATTGATCACTACGCTGTGCGGTGAATTGCCAGTAGGGACTTGTGCAATAACTCTATTTGTTCTACCGTCTATAACTGATACTGTGCTTGAGTTAATATCGATAGTCCCCCAATTGGTAACATATATCTTGTTTGTAATAGGATTAACAGCTACAACATGAGGAAAAGTTCCTACAGGGATATTCCTATTTACTAAACTTCGAGTAGTACCGTCTATAACTGAAATGCTGTCAGATTCTTGATTGGTCACATAAATCAAATTGGTAGAATAATCCACTGCAATTCCATGAGGTGCATTGCCAACCAAAATTCCAGGCAGTGTAGTTCCAGGTTGTCTGATTTGACTAGGAACAATCTTGCCAGTTACTAAAATCTTGTGTTGATTGGCTTCTGTTACAGATCCAAAGTGTTTTAAAGTACTATAATTGATATTTAGAACACTAACCACGTCGGCATCTTCATTAGTAACATAGGCTTTATTTGTTTCAGGATTAACTGCAATGTATGTAGCTAGGTTGTAAACCTGAGGTAAGTTAGTAAAATTTTCAGAGACTAAATTAACTTTGGCTAAAATCTGAAAATAATCAGCTGACCCTTCCAAGATTGAGACGCTGTATGAGCCAGAATTTGCCACAAATATGGTCCCCTTATTAGGATCGACTGCTATTCCCTCTGGCGACTTACCTACTGACAGGGTTTTTATTACTTTATTGGTTCCACCATCAATCACGGATACCGACATTGAATCTGTCACGGTTGTTATGACTCCGTCGATCGGGAATCCCCGATTTGTGACATATATTTCGTTAGTTTTGGGATTAATACCTACACTATACGGAGAATGACCTACAGGAATATTCGTAACTACGGAGTTCAATCTTCCGTCTATAACAGTTGTAGTATTAGAGTCCTTATTTGCGACGTAGATAGTATTAGTAACTGGGTTAATTCCTAGTGCCGATGGAGAATCACCGACTGTAAGCATTTTTACTACGTTGTATGTTTCGCCTTCTATTATGGTCACGGAGTGCGTGAGTGAGCTAATTACGTAGATCCGATTTGTGATTGGATTAATTCCTATGCTGGTCGGTGAAAGCCCTACTGTGAAACTGTTTTTAACTTGATTTGTTCGTCCATCGATAACTGAAACGCTATTCAAACGCTCATTGCTTACATATACGAGATTTCTTGCAGGATCGATTGCAAGACCGGCAGGCGATCTGCCGACCTTGATGGTATCTCTAACTTGATCCATATTCTTGCCATCAAGTACGGATATTGTATTTGACAGATAGTTAGCAACATAAATTGTATTTGTGATGGGATTTACGACAACGCTTCTGGGTTCGCTGCCAACTTTTATGCCTGCTTGTATTGAACCTTCTGTTGTAGTATTCGCCGGATGTTCTCGCACATAGAGTTCAGTTTGATTGGTTGCAAATGAATAGTGATTTGTCGACAAGTATCCGTTAGGCACATGGTTGCTTAAAGCCATAATTTCTGTCCCAGAAGAACAATAGCAGGATACAAGACTTGTCATCAATATACTTAACGTAAATGTCGACGAATAATGAAGCCTCATAACATGGATCTTCTTCTCGCACATCTGGTAAAAGTCTTGATAGCAGTTATCGCTTTTAATCAGTATCGATCTATCAGCCCGCTGAAAGTTCCAATTGCTGCTAGACAAGGAAATGATAGCTTGATCTCAGGTATACTTTCTACTAAAATCCACATTTTATTGATTAAAATCAATTCGGTCAAACAATGACTGTGCCGCCATCAAATATTATAATGTTGCCTGTTGCGTAGACAAAATTGTCGCTAGCTACACACGCAGCTATTTGGGCCACTTCTTCAGGTCTTTCCTATCTTTTCATTGGGAATTCATTAGAAGCCTTTCTGTCTTTCATAATCATTCATAGTGTCAAAAGTTACAATAGTTGAGATGTTACCAAGAGCAAGGATATAACATCTTATGTAGTTTTCTCCATACTCCTTTGCGATACGCTTTGTTAAGCCAAGGATCGCTGATTTTGCTATAGTGTAAGAAGATCCTTCGATATTTCCTTCCAACGCTGGAGTTGATGATATATTCATTATGGCGCTATGTCTATTACCTATATTTTTGGGTCCTATAAATTGTTCTTTCATCAGCTAGCTCAGGTAAAGATGTCTTTATAACCTCTATTATGTAAAAAGACCCCCTAAATCAACAGCCGATATGTTTTCTTGTTCCTCTCTTGCAACCTGATGAGATCTCTAATGCAATATGTCTCTTTCAAAATAAAATCCTGTGATGTTAACTAGAATATCGATTTTACCATACCTATTCATTGTCATTCTCACAAGATCTGTTAAACTAATTTCATTTGAAACATCGACTTGTTCCGCAATGCAATTATCCTTTATTTGATTCTGCCGTCTTGGCTCTATTGATATCTTTAGAACCTGCCACAGCTATTGCACCGCGCTTTTCTGAAAAAATCTTTACTATGTAAAATCCGATGCCACTGGAAGCACCGATAATTGTTGCTTCTTTATTTCTAGGCAACAAAATATCTCTACTGGTACAAGCCAATCGATTGGTATTAGATTTTAAGTTAATTGTAGTATATTATTAGTTGGCGTCCCAATCTAAACCTCGGGAACGTGAATTAAATCTTATTACCCAATCACACCAACAATTCATAATTTTGATATCGTACCCATCAGAGGAATAATATAATTAGAATGAATTGAAGCTATTATTTTACAGCAAAAAATTTCAAGATCCTATCTTAGGATAAAATTTCTTTATATCTACGATAATATAAATTGAGATATATCGAGGCACAATAACCATCCTAATCAAAATAAGTCAATTACGCCAACTTTTATTAATCATGGCCCGAGACTCAGCCGCGGTCACTCTCGCTATTCTTGTCTTATCCAGTCTGCTTCTCCTTTCGACTAAATTGCCAGTGTATCAGGACGTGTTTGGTAAAAATGACAATATGGCTCTGGCGCCAACCGAATCTGATTCCTGTCATTCCAAAACACAACAATTTGCCTTTCTTTGTCGATTTGAAAGTTCGGAAATTCAACGTTATAATGCTGAAGCAAGAGAGCATTATTCTGATGATGGTAGTCCTAATACAGGTATGGGTGCAATTATGAAACATCGTAGTGAATACCAAGAGGAGGAGATGGGGCTTCCCCTTTCAGATCAAAATAATAATAATTTGACCAACAATGGGGACTCGATTGATAATGAGAGCGTCTCGCCGGCTCTTGTAGGTCATGACAGCAACGGTCCAGGAAGTGGAGGCGGCGGTCATGACAGCAACGGTCCAGGAAGTGGAGGCGGCGGTCATGACAGCAACGGTCCAGGAAGTGGAGGCGGC
>JARBAU010000309.1 GCA_029237525.1 Nitrososphaerales archaeon
AGTATCTTAGCAGAATTCGTGATCGTAATCAGATGAACTTGCCGTATTCACAATAGGCTTTATTTTTTATAATTCGTTGCTAGCAGTTATTGATTAAGTTACTGGTAGGATTCAATCTCACGATTATTATAGAACAGAACCTGAGATTGAACATGATCATGAGGTCAACCTGCCTGCCAGTATTTGTCTCGACTACCCTGAGCAGCATTTGCTTTTGATGTTATTAGTCTTCATTCGCATCTAAATTTAGATGGTTAGATGTAGATTCTAAATCAGAAAAGAAAATGCAAATGACCTGTAAATTCAGTTAGTAAACCTATAATAAGTCATAATCGTCTATAAGTATAACATCGTGATCTACATTATTAGTAAAAATATCGATCTCTATATGAGAAAATGCCCCTAGAGTAGCCCTCGATAGAGACTTGATCCGAATTAACTTCTTTGCAACTGCTTTAGATACATTATACTTGGACCCTCCTCCACCAGTTTGAATACGGCTTCACGGTATTTTTAGCCAGGTTCAGAGCCGCTAGTTTTTGAAAATTATTACATATCTATTCATAAATATACCACTTTCTTTCAAAATGTTCCTGATTCCTTCTATTGTCGTTTGATACATAAAGGGCAGGGTAGATTTTGCCTGATCGTTCAAATAATTGAGATTGTGCAGCCAAAATAAGGATTTTGTTGTTCTCGATCGCCTAATGATTTACTATTTAGCAGAAATTCGAGCCATCACTTCTATACTCATTTCTTGTTGTTTCAGGATTATTTCAATAAATATCGATACCAAATTACACCAGTGCATTATTTATTCCAGCATACCTTAACAGATAAATAAGTTGTTTTTCTTTATATACAATCTGCAAATTTGCTACCGCCGTTATTGTGCTCTGTTTAGTCTTGGAAGATGAGATCTTTTGAGGAGTTCAAAACGTCAGTATCCCTACACTTCATATATGGAAACCCTCTGCAATCAGGGCTATATTACATCTTTAAAAAATTCACTTGGTGCGATTTGTCTTTTCAGTAACATGTCTGTGAACTCCACCATGGTTACTCCATGCTCCTTTGCATTCTTCTCTACAGTTTCATACAAGTCAGTCCTTGTAAGTGCTATGTCTCTATCCATAGGTCTTGCTTTAGTCCTTCGATCTGACATGATTATTTGGTCTTCTTAAAGGCGACTGTATTATGAAAAGTTTCGTTACTCCAACTTATGGAAAATCATATCAGACTTTTGTGATCGTCAAATCTCTTTATATTTGTTGGTCAGATTTACCTGTGCTGAGTCTGGCGAAGGTTTGTTATCGGATATTGCTGATTCTGTAGCTTAGCAAGAAGGCAGTAGATACTTAAAGATATTATTCATATAGCGTGGAGTCAGAGCAATATCTGTTAACAGTTAACTTGTCTCTTTGGAGTCTAGATCTATACTACCTCATTTGACTCTGTCAATTCAACTTAATGCATTGTTTGTAATAGGATGTCAGATCAGACGTTGCTAAATCAATACAAATCGATGAAATGATTCCTTTAACAGTCTGAAATTTCTGAAAGTTGATTGGTCTACATTAAATTAACCTGCTATTTCTATTTCCGTCATTGACTTGACAAACAACATTACAACTTTTTGTTTTTGTTTTCTGTTTTCAATTTTGAAATTATGCGTTACCAATATTGGTATATATACTATTCTATTAGTGAAAGTTATGATTATGCATTTTGTCTATATAAGGTCTAGCAGATAATATTAATCAACTAAATTGAATATTATTCATCATACTTTATGGGTTATTATATTTACTACTATCTATTAGATATCAGATATATCCGGAGGAAGCAAAAAAGAGTAATGACGTTTAAAGTTAAATCATTGAAGGATAGAATAGAGGCAAATTCTAATGGTCATAGAATTTTAATAGCTCGTTATAGACCAAGATATCTTTCAAAATCTAATGAGAATTGGACCGAATGGTGGAGGGAACTAGCCGCAAGTAAAACTCTGCATAAGGATTACATGAAGGAAAAGAAGATTGATTGGACCGAATACAAAAGACGATTTCTGATTGAAATGAAATCGGTGGATTCACAAAAGCGAATTCATGAACTAACACAATTTGTGAATGACGGTAAAGATATAACATTTCTATGTCACTGTGATACAGTAGTGTCTGGCAATCATTGTCATAGATACCTAATTAGAGACCTTGTAGAAAACATATAGAAGTAAGAATGACCGCAGAATCTATGTTACAGCAATTTAAGGCGCTTAGTTTCGAGATATGATTCATATTAACTGTTTCACATTACTGTTAATGCAACATGTAATTATTATTGAATCAAGTTCCCATATTCTGAATTTTCATTTTATCAATATTAGTTACTAATAACATATAGTTATATTAATTCTATTTAATGATGTAGAGGGCGGGTATTAATTATGCAATTTATTGTTTCCTTGCATGGCTACATATTTAACTATCTTGTGTAGATATTGGTGCATTTCATAGTATTGAGAATATGGGTCTAATCAGTTATGATGCTGAAAATCGTAGTGCCGTATAGTGGACAATGAAAAACATAAATCTACTATCTTAATTTGGAAAATTGGATTTCGAGTCCCCGAGAAGCATTCATTGAGATAACATAACTTTCATTCCTGTTTAATGGAATGAGTGATGGTGGGATCTTACAGGAAGGACAGATTAGAATGTCTTTTTCATTATCACGTTCTTCTGTATTTGTCTTGGGAAAAAAACAACTTGCGCACCAAAAACACGATTCACAAAGAGCAAAATGACAATCACATTCATGCAGAAATGGTTTTACTATGTTAATGGAATTCATTGAATCTCATACCTTAAATTTATATAATTTTTCGTGATATTTATAAATGTTATTGAAAAATATGTATATTGTGATCTAGTAATTATATAGCATATAGATCTTATATAGTTCAACCGTCGTGCTTTAATTTAAACAGAGGTCGCTGGATTCTTGCAATCAATCATAATCACCGATTGCTCTGATTGTACCAGCGACCTGAATCGCAAACAAAAAGACAACGTAACTGCTATATTATTCAGACTTAACTATGTTATACAACATATATTTCGAAGAGATTTACAGTATGTAATGGTATGCAGTGAGGTTATAACGATGAATCCTACGGTGCCATAAAGATTATTCCTAATTCTGTTTCTAAACCTGCCCACTGTTTGTTCGAATTTACTCGGTCTGACAACAGGAAATCTTGTCTAGATCGTGATCAAGTAATAATGGTAGAGTAATTTGAAAAGGTGAGAGATATCAATATACAAGCCATGCGTTATAAGGGTTTAGACTTGGTACAACTGTCCCATTTCGACGAAGCTATATCATGTTTGAGAGAGCTTTGGAGATAGACCCAACGAATCATACTTATTACTAAATCATTATCATCATCATTGCGGCTTTGGTTTCAATGTTACTTTCATCCCACCTTCGCCTTTCGCACTTATTACAAGTTTCAATGCTCCTCCAGTTTCCATCATGCCACTAATCGTAAGTTCGATAGATTCTACTTGATACTGTTTGAACCAATCTGCTATTGAATCCATACTTGTAGATAGGTGTTTGATCAATCCTTCGCCCGGTCCACCTTTCGATATATACTCCTCGTCGTCTTCCTCTTGTTCATATTTTGGAAATGCAAGTTCTATTCCTTTGTCTGCATCATGTTTGTTTGTGGCAGTATTAAAAGAACTTTCCATAGCTGTGGTATATTGTTTCGACTATTTATTGATAGAGAGTAGTATTCAAAAACACCAGTGGTGCTTTATGTATAAGTATACTAAGTAACGCAATAGATAAATGTGGTAATTCTTGAAAAATCAGTAGACCTTTTTATTAACACACGTTTATGTTATTAATGCTTAAATAATCAGATCCGTATTAATCACATATTGCTAAATTGTCATATATTGCGTATATCTTTTGTCATTTCACAAGTTTGGAGATGTACAATGAAGACTGCAATGACAAACTCTGTAATAAGATGACTGCTGATTGTTAGAATTAGAAGAATAGATGACGAGTAGTGTGAACCAAGTAAAAAAAGTAAGCGCTCATTATAGGCATTAGTAATTACAATGATTTTCTGTCCCTTGATTTATGCGAAAGAGATGCAGAAGAGTTATTCATAGTTTTAAGTAAACAAGAATATGGTGTATCAAAAGATCACAAGCTAATAGGAAAGTTACTTCTAATTCGATGAGAGACACGAAATATTATTTCTTTTACAATGGCAATATCACATCAAAAGATACATTGCTTTTTTATTATTCAGTTCATCGCGTACCTGCTGGTTTTGGGAAATATTATCTTGCCCCGTCTGACATTTATAAGAATAGACCTAGCAAAATGAGAATTTCATTTGATGAATTAGAATATTAGATTGAAAGCATTAAATCAAGGAGAATATTAACAATTCTTGATTGTTGTTTTAGCGGCACTGCTGGGCTGGAAGGATTAAAAGATGACGATAGATCTCTAGCTTTCCTTGCAAGAGAGCTATTGGATAAGCAAATTAAGGAAAGCGAAGGAAGGTGAATATTGGTTCCTCTTTAGCATATCGACACAGATATCGGCATAACAATCCAGACATTGGCGCTAAGCGAGATTCTAGGGATGCTAGCTTGATTCAAAATGATTTGCTAGATAATGGGACCTAAATTACTTCAAAATTTTGTTGAGACTTGGGGCATTCGGTACCAAATCACATAAAAATCGGAATTAACTGAATTTTCAAACATGCATAACATGCAAGCGTTGGAAGATACTTGAAAGCGTAACTCACATGGTTTGCTTGAATCTTAGTCTAAGGTAACATGCATTCCAAGCCGGCAAATCATGTATGATAAATCCAACTGTCATATGTTATAGCGTATTACCACGATTATCTAACCCAAGAAGTTGTAGGTAATTCCACCTCTTTACCTATAATACTGCTTAGTGGTTTATGAATACAAGGTGCAATCGTAAATACGCTATCATTATATGTGATATTACATTAAAGACGGATGATGTATCCAGTTGATAAGAGTAACATGATTGCGTTAGCTGGACTCAATCTTGCCTTGTCGTATGAAAATGCCGCGGTTGCGAGACTAGAAAACAGAGTATCTGAAACTATAGACTGGGAATTAAAAGAAAGACTTGATCTGCACCTGGCCAGACAAGAGAACACCAGGAACGCTTAAAAGACAGAATAAAAGCTATGGGTGGTGAACCGATCACAGAAAGCGGAAGATTGCCTACACCAGAGCCGCCACAATCACTGAAAAGTATGATAGAAGGCGGAAGCTCTCCTAATGAAAGAGAAGTTTGGGAGTCAATAAACGATTTAATAATAGAAAAAGCAGAGGCAATCATGTATCAAGGTGGTATTCAAGCACTTGAATTATTGAAGACTGACAAGAAGACTATCAATACGCTACAGAAGAATCTGAAAGAGGAGGAAGCGTTTGCAAAATGGTTAGAAAAAAATAATCCTAGAATAGCTAAGCGGTTAATGACAAAGCAATTACAAGGGAAAGAGAAAAAACGAAATAGAGAGGAAACCGCTGCTGTAACACCTAGCTAATATATTATGTTACCATGTATATCATATACTGTAACTTCGCAATTAAATATTGGATAGCGTCAATTACTATCATGCGAGTTAACGTAAAATAGTTAACCAATCGAGCTTCAAAGCCAGAACAAGCTCATAATATGGTACATAAGGTGATCCAGAGTGATCGTGTTACAAGTTATGCACTAGGCCTGGCTAAAACCTAAACAAAAAACAATCTCTGATTATTCTACATCTATGCCAAGTTGTGTATAAGACGTGATTAGCGGTTTGTTAATTCTACTTTTAAGAAAAGTACAAAATTATTCTGGTATAGGAGATAAGAATCTACTGCCGCATAATCTTTCTTTGATAGCCTGAATGGATCTGACGCCTTGTAAACAGCCTGGACTGTGTTACTCATTTTTAGAGATATTGAGCTCAAAAATGGAAAAGGGTATAGGACTGTGAAGTTAAATATCCTTCATGTTTTTATTGCTGTTAAGATATCTTTTTTTAATGATCGAGAATGACATTTTATGGTTCGTGTCGATAGCCTCTCTCTCGATCGGTGTGACTGCATTGCTGTTGCGATTGTTTAAGAGAAGCATAACGAATTAACAATTACAACCTGAATAATACATTAAAACTTCCTTCCATTGATGATATTGCGTTGATGATTTGCATTGATTAGTAGATGCAACAACATAAAAAAAGAGCAAATTCAGAAGTAAGGTAGTACATGTTAAAGAAAGACATTAGACAACCATATTCTCGTTTTCAAAGCTATCAAAACTTTTTTATTTGGTCCTGCAATAGCTATTGCAAGTGCGCGAATAGTTAACTTGTATATACTATTTGGATTCTCAATGGCAAATATCTATTTTGAAGTCATCCATAACTAACGAATAATTCTCTTTCCTTCAATAGCTATCATAGTCTGTGTCGATTTCACTTTCGTAATTCGTCTTATATTTCTGATTATATTTTCGAGCCGATATTGAGAATCATCAGTTACTTTGATAATGATGTCATACGAGCAACCATATATGCCGCAGACCTCTTCCACACCCCGTATTGTCCGGATTTCATCCATAATTGCCGATTCGCATCCTAATTCACAGCTAATTAAGACGTATGAAGTTGACATGGTAAAGGATCACAATAGTATAATAGATAATATACATAGGTGTTGTGGTCAACCATCGTACTTTCAATACTGTGCATATTCATATACCAAATATATCACAATTCAAAACATTTCTTGTCGCTTTTTCATTCTTGTTCCGGAATTGGATAGGAATATTGTAGAGTAGACTAGCTAACATCTCAGCTTTAAATCTAGCAAGCTCTTCATATTTTATCTCTTCAGAATAAAATTCATTCACAGGGCTATCAGTCTTGACAGGTTGTGACCTCTTGATACCTTCGTGCATAACTTTAGCTAATCAAATATACTTATACTATCGTTAACATTATGAAAAAAGAAGGATAATTACTTTAATATTTGCCAGAGCATTGAACGATCAGCATCTTCCAAATCCATATCGCACTGTATGTTGGCATATGTTGAAGATGCTAAACCAAGTCATGGATTTCAAATTTTAAATACCGGACCCAACTTTTTTGGATGACGGAAAAAAAGGTAAATTAGAGAAATTTATATAGTTCTATATTCTGTTAGATAGATATTCCAATTCTACTGATCTCCATCGTTATAGGATGAAATAATAGGCCTATTCTGTTTCTCGCATTGGAGTAAATTTCAAATCGGCGTAGGCCGAGTGACTAATTAATTAATTCAACCTAAATTGTGTGTCTTAATCTTTTGAATCGCTTTATAACCAAGTATCTTGACCTTCTCGTCTTCACTTGACTCTATCACTTCCGTTATTGATGATATTGCCTTATTACCGTATTGTGAAAGCGTGTTAATTGCTTCGATTTGCTCTGTTGAATTTATTGAATGAATTGCAGCATCCTTTATTCCCTTGATCTGATCTTCTTTAGACAGTTTTATCTGACCTCGACTAATCTCTTCTATAGTTAAAAAGGCTATATACTATTTAGGAATTTTTATATTTCCTACAACATTACTAAAGTCTAGCTGACGGTATAGACTAGAATGCTAATGAAATGAATTTAGAAAGGGTAAAAATCTTGGCCTATTAGTGTATGATGTCATAATTCAGAGTTATACATGTTTAGCGCGGCAGCTTGACTAGCAACCAAGTTCTAAACAACTCGGTATATATTAATGACCATAATCATTTTCATTACCATACCTGTCATATCATTGCTCTTACTATCGGCATTGTTATTAATATCGTTACCATTCCCACTAATTGAACTATTTTTAGATATCGAACTGTGAGACATCATCATCATATCGTGTGATTGTTGTGTAGACATAGGCATATTCATTGATATTCTGTTACTATCAAAATTATTCATAGTATTAATCGGTAATGTTACTATGCCTGCCCAGGATAGTATTCCAAATATTATGAATCCTGTACCAGTAATTCTGGCAATCCAAAGACCACCTTTGGACCATATCTTCTCAGCAAATATGATTGCAGCAAATAATCCCATCCAGAACACATTCATCCATCCTAATGCGACCATAAGCAGGAAATAAGGCCAACAACAACCGAGACAGTAAAGACCATGATAAGCTCCCATCTTCACTGCTCCTATAACACCCTTGCTCCACCTTCGCATGAAGAAGCTAAGAGGAGATTCACAATAGCCTAAGCATCTGGTTTTTAATGGGCTAAATTGATAGATTCCTGATATAATAAGGAGGATTGCATATATCGTATTGATCAACAAATGTTGCTGTTGTTTCATCTGAAGAATGTGTTCGATGCCCAAATGCAAAAGCAGTGTATTTAAAAATAATGACCATCCTACCAGTAGAATTACCCCAGTTAATGCCCATACCGCTAGATATGCTGATACAAAGGCTGTAATATTGTAAGGTCTTTTTTGAAAAAAGTATTTTATGTTGTAAATAGCATTCCTTCCCCTGCTTTTTCTCATTGCGTTACGAATCCCATTATTGGCATTCTCAGCCTTGTCACTACCATTACTCTTATGATATATCAGTTGATTATTTTGATTATTATTGGCAGAATTGCGATTTTCGTTATCACCTATAAGTCTATTATAAACTAGGATCATTGGTATTATGGCTGGGAACATCATTGCTGCCATTCCTGCTGTCCATATTATTATAAATAATGATAATGCGTTAAGATTTATAGAAAACATCATCATAGATGACATCATTGCATTGTATTGCCATACCGATACTAGCCATGTCACAGCAGATATTGTAATTGCTATCGCAATGATTAATCTTGTCTCAGATTTCATATATCTAATCCGACCATGATATTTTGGCACTGGGTACCTATTTATCAGATAGAAAAGATTTCATGGATCATACCAATCAAACAGAATACGTTTGCTAATCTTCCTTTTCTTTCCCATTTGAAGCCCATTGCTTCGACCTCATCTGTGAGAGATCCTTCCCAAGCCGCGATTCCGCCAGGTCCTACTTCGCTTCGCCGATGGATAATTGTTTGCACTCTTTTGTCTAGATGTATCGTAGGTCTAGTTAAAGCCTTGCTTTTTGCTAGGATCTTACCTGGTATCTTTCCACTCCTACAATACAGGTCATCTGCAATTTCAGATTTGACAGGTGAATATTCAGTTCCATGAATTCTTTCTACGATCGTCGCAAGTTCAGTCATAAGAACCACCGGATTTGCCACTGAAAATCAGGTTTAGATCCTCTCTCTGTTGAGTGTTAGCTTTCTCATCAAACAAGAGAGCCAGATTAACTTTGGTTGTCCCCTCATCTGACCGGATATCATCTTTGAAGCTGGCCGAAGCTAAAAAATTCAAACCATGGAAAGTGATTTCACGATAATTACCTTTTTTGATATAAGGTGCTAAAATACCGTCGCAATCTTCGTATGTGGGAGTTTGGACAAATTCACAAGGGAGTTGCATATTACACTTACAATCATCAACTCCATCTCCTATGGTTCTCCAGTTTAGAATCTTCTTCCCGGTAAGGGCACAAGTTGTCATCGCCGTTGCAGATGCTGCTGCCATAGCAACAGTCAAATAACTTTGATGATATTTTAGCATTCTCTTCCTTGCTGCTTACCTGTAAGTGAGCAAACCTCGCGTGAGGTTTGACACGTTTTTATGAATCATTAATGTCAAAGGAAATTGATCCAAAACGTTGAACAAAACTTACTTTAATATGCTAGACAAATGCAATGGTACGAAGATAGTTTAGTTGATCATACAGAAATCTATGAAGAGGATTTGAATATCAGAATGAATATTCTTAAAATATCTGCACTAGGTATGCTTGGCTTTGTAACAGTTCTGAGTTTTGTATTGGCATCATTAGGTAGTGGTGTAAGTATGATCATTGGTCCTATCGCATTTGTTATTCTAGTGATTATGTTGATACAAGAGAAGCGACGAAGAGGTAAGGTGTGGTGAAGATCATGGATATTAGCGATCTAGTGATGCTTGTTTCAGCATTCAAAATACAGACTCTAGTAAGTCAAGACAATGTTGACAGCCTTCCTTGTCAGAATGTTTTTGGACCCAACCCAAGTAGTTGAAGCAAGTCATTCATTACTTCATCCTTGGTCATTATGTATAATGGATCTCGGACTTTTCCCTTTTCTATGTCATTCATTGTATATTATACCTCGATGTGACTAGACATGCCTACGAGAGTCTTTATATGGCTTTACCAACTTTGTTTATGTTGCATATATGATTAGTTTATCCGATAGAAATATTCCTGGCTAAATTTAAATACTAGTTATTTTTTTGTATCTGATAATTATGCTATACTTAATAAGGTATCGAAAAACATGTATTTAGAGTCTTTATATCTTTATGATAATCTGAAAATGATTAATTGAACAATCTTTTAAATGAAGGTATATTCTCATGCTATCATGTAAATCCATTTACATGCCTAATTGTCTATTCAATTTTAATCCTGTTGCTATAATTTAGTCATATTTACGCATCTATAGGTGAGTGTATGAATATGAACCATTAGATGATCTTCAAACCGCAATAAAGGCATCGTAATACTTCAAACCTTAATGATAGCGCTTTGTAAAGCGTGAAAAGGAATGCAACTCGGCAATAATCTGTAAGCAATATCCACATGCTAATGTTTTCCACATTGATGAAATATGAGAATTGTAATGTGAATATGTCTTGAATGAAAAACTAAAATATTTTGTGTTTTCTATATTGGTAATGCCAACTTATATTGTTGGATTGTACCAGACTATAATTGATATTAATTTGAAACCCAATAGAATAGCTTAGATTAACTTAATTTAGTTCTCGACATGATGATTTATTACTAGAAGTATAATTGTTCATATTTGTTTATTATCCGGAATTTTTTGTCAAAGCATGAAAAATACACTGCTTTGTATTTACTGACCTAAGCCATGATCCTTTGTTAGCTATAGGAATTTGATATACCTCTGTTACTGATGGGATATTCCTGTAAATTTTTTCATACTCATGTATGAAATTATGTGGTGCCATCTTTCTCGGTTTCTCTCTTTCATACCAATCAATATTTACGACATGATGATTTGACATATTGACAAGCTTGATCATAACCTTTTCAATCTCAGATGGTAATATGTGCATGAGAACTTCAGATGCTATGACCAGATCGTATTTTCTTTCGCTTTGAAAAGATTGAATATCTGATACCGCAAAATTGAGGGGATTATCACTCATTGCCTCTACCACCGATCTTGTGAATTCTTTGGCATTTTTTATTTGATCAGGAGACAGATCTATAGCTTGATATTCTCGAATATTTGGAAAGTTTGTGAGTAGTAACCTGGTTATGCGTCCAAACCCACAGCCGGCTTCAAGTACAGTCGAAAAGGAAGATGAAGAAGCAAGATTTCTTCTCAAATAATCAATCACCAAACTCTCTTGTAGCTCAAAGTTCTTGTTGTATCGAAATTGTTCCTTGTAACTCTTACCGTGTTCGTACCAATATTCATGGGGGTTGTAAACATCAAATCCCATTGATACAATTTTAGAATCTTACACTAATTAAGACTTTGTCTAAATCTACGTCAACAATAATATACAGATCACTTGCAGTCTACTCATTATTATTTGGGTCCTTTTTTGACTGTGACTTATTCTACTCGTGCAATGGCCTTTAGCCTACAAATGTCATCAACGTACCGTTATCTGTTCACACTATCTGATGATGAAATTTCTGGCCATGGCTTACCAGGGCAACAGCAGTAGCTAAGTAGTATCACTGCTTTAGCAATAGATATCAACAACTCAATATTTAAGCAGGTAAAATAGCATACCGATTGCCCCAAGCAACAGGCTACACAATAATTGTCTCACCTATCCTGAATTTTGCTTGTATATATCCGGAGAAGTTACGCCGGAAATAACATTACTATACGATACGGAGTGATGCAGTATAGAAATATGCTCA
>JARBAU010000310.1 GCA_029237525.1 Nitrososphaerales archaeon
CAGGTTAGCTCAGCAATGCATCAAGTCCTTACAAAGACGTATAAAGAACAAAACCTTTGACGAGGGTAGAATGGGAGTGGACTAGTGATTAATGGTAACTGACGACGTTTTAGAGTCATATGATAAAATGCTAGAGGAAGGTCGTAGAATGCAGCAGATGGTAGCAAAGAACCCAAACACAGTCTATATCATGAGTTTTACCAAGCCTGATTATGTTAAAGATGGTACTGAAATACTACTCGAAATAAGACCTGACTTTAGACATTCTCATGGAGCAATCAAACTAGATATAGAATTCGCAAAGGCAGTATTAGTGAACGATGAAGACCTCAAACTAATAGAAAAGGTCGCAGAAATGTTAAGAGTTTGGGGCATTGAGACCATCCAATTGGATTTAAATGGAAACATAGGGCCTAGATATGAAACTAAAATTACATATAATCCTAATAGAGATTACAAACATAGTAGACCAGAAGTAAATAAGCAGGAGCAAGACTTTGTGAATAAGATTCCAAAAAAGGAATTAACCGTAGAACAAATTCAGTATTATATAGAGTTTGGCAGAAAACTAAGAGAAAACAGGAAACAACAAAATCCGGCATATGAACTAAAAGCTGAAGCTGAAGGTCTAGATATATCAGTAGAAATAAAACCCAATTTTGAGAAAAAGAGCGCTTTCATTCAAGTTAGTGACAATTTCGACCCTGAAAATAAGATGCATATGAAATTAGTAGGATTTGCTGTATTGATAGCAAAATTGTGGGACTTACAGAGTTATTCGGTTGGAAAAATAAGGAATGAATGACGTAACCCCCTGAATTCTGCTTAGAAGAATTACGCGTACTATATCACCATGTTATTCTTCAAAGCAAATGTAGAATAGGAAGTACTAACTTCCTCGAGCACCAGGGACAGTACTTAAAGGGTTCGAGACTAACGATCGGACGCTGGTAAGACAAAGAATACATGGATCAATCCGCCGTTTTCACCGTGTTAAACCTATCGTCTTCTAGTTTGAAGTACCGGATATCATTGTGTTCTACTGCCTTTTCCGAATTCGTGACAGTTGCAATATTCACTGATAATAAATCAAATGTTATGTTATGCCGTTTTTGAAAGATAAGGCGGCAGACAAAAAAAAGTTAGGATCTTGCTACACCTTTAGGACTGCATATTATTATTAAACTGCAGTATCGCTGAGCGATGGTGATTATCTCCCTGACCTCGAGTATCGAGGGTGCTGGCCGTGCTAAAAAGTCATGTATGTTCCGGACTATTAAAAGTATTCGATTTCACGAAATTAAAAACGTTGGTTAGTATTGGCTGATTGATACTATACATAGGTATGAATAATTGGCACCTCAGCTCCAATCTACGCGCTCCCCGATCTTTGTATTTGATAGGGAGGAGATATTCAAAGGATAGAATAAACAATATCAATTCTGAGATCAAGGGTGGGGTTAGGAGTAAAATGTTCGTCTGAATATAAAAAATACTGTAACGATTTCAATAAGGCTGTCGGTTGCGACTCTACCAAGTATTGTTGTTGATTAATAGACACCAGATTTATGAAATCTAGCAGACAAATACGAACTCATTAAATCCTAGTCGTCGTCTTCACCATCGCCATCTTCCTACACACAACAAGAATTCGCAGTAATAGATCTATCTGATATTGCATGAATGAATCCCTGTCCATCTCCTATGCGTGGCATATTCATGATCAACCGTTAAAATCACAAACTTGGAAACCAGTAGCAGTAATCTGAGATGTCAGTATGAATAAAATATAATAGGCACATTAATGATTGTATTATAATTGGGGCCTGTCAGGTCTTGCTGTATAAGTTAGTATTCCCAAGGATATAATATACTCATTATCTAGTTTAAAATTAGTAAGTTGGTAGACAAGCCAATTGGAAAGCACCAATAAATTAAAAATTTCTCGGATTCGTGAAGCCTAAGAGTTGTTCTTATGATACAGCTCTTCTGCATGCTGTTATAGACCTGTTACCAAAAGATGTTTATCTGGAAATTTTTGATATTGGCAATACTTTTTGGGCCATATACTCCAGTAATGATTAATGACACTAGTACGTATTTATCCATGGGACTAGAGATTGAGTGAACTCAGTATGGAAGTAGAACTGATCAATAAATAAGTTTAGTTATTTACTGATATAGTATCACAATTTGGGACGATATCAAACCATGTGTCACATTGTAGTTATAAGTCTTGATCCATTATAACTGAATTGACATTTAGTTCTTATTTCATCTATGTTAGAATCTTTTACTATAATGAATAATTAAATGTTCTTGCCGGCAATAACTCATTGCAAGAATGCCTGCTAGTCTTTATTTCTATTGATAACAAGTGCCAGAGCGGACATAAGAAGTTAATTCGATCAATAGTCTGTCGGAAGCTACAAGTTCAATACTTGCACCACTATCTGCAGTATCTACTTTCTAGATTGCTAACTGTCTCTTTGAACTTCCCAATTGGTCAGTCCAACAGTGGATCAAAGATTGCTACGAATTTCTCGAGGTCTTTTATATTTCCTTCAAACTTTGCTCTTCCTGTTCTGACGAAATCAACAATTGTCTGGATTCCATTTACTATTGACTTGAATGCATCTAGATCAAGTGTTAGCAACATATCAAAGTTTTCAGGTATCGTGTCTTTTCTAACTGCAAGCACACCATTTCTTACATGTAGTAAATAGTTTTTACCAATATCTGAGATGCTAATTGCCAGTGTCATACTCGCTCCTTCTGCCTTTACTGGATCAATCTTTGTGGCCAATATTTCTAGTAAGTTATCTATAGGAAGAGCAGCCAATTGTTGTGGGCTTGTCACGGCAAATTTATTTGGATCTATCTTAATCTTTCCTTCTAATTCTAATGCAGCTGTGAGATACCATTGTCTGCCATCTGCAGCAGTCATTCTCTGTCCAACTACTCGTAGAGCATGTGCCTTGAGCAACTTGGCTTCAATGTTCTGCGGATCTACTTTGATGACATATGTTGCCAGCTCAGATGCCCATTGATCCTTTCCGTTTTCTATTGCCTCTCTGACCTTTAGCACTGTATGATTGATGCCACCAAAGCCATCCACAATGTGTTTAGAACGTTCGACAAGACTTATAGCATCTAGAAATGCGGGATCACCTTCATACCATCCAACATAGCCATTATAGATCTCTTTTACAAACCAAGCTACTGGGCCTCTTCCCTGAGTTAACCAAGGATGTTCTGCAAGATGTTTTGGTAATGTTATCATTTGAGCCAGTTCATCTGCAGTATATCCTTTGTTCATTCCTCTTATCGTTTGGTCACGAATGTATTCTAGAGCATCCCGAACCGATGTGAGAATATCTATCACTTCTGCGCTATCCATAATTGGTTTTTGATGACTTCCAACTACAAAATTTGGATGAAATGAGAGTGCGGTATCAAGGGCATTTATCTGATCCAGTGGATCTCTAAATCTGACACCTCTAATAGAATAGATATTTGGTAGTACACCATATACATTATCTCCTATAAATAGAACTTTTTCTTTAGGATACCATAAATTTATGTGATCTGTTGTCTCACCCCGAACATGAATTAACTTTAGTTTTACACCAGATACATCTACATCCATTTGATCGGAAAAGGTTGTGGTTGGAGGAATAAAGGATATGTTACCTCGATCCGGTAATGTTGGAAGTATTCCCATAAACTGTCTATCTGGGCCCTCTTTGGGTAGTAGAACTCCAGTAGCATACACAGCACGCAAGGATTGTATGGGTCCCAGAAGGGCGTTTTCGTTTACGTAAAATGCTAAAGTACTTTCATGAGCATAGACAGCGACGTTCTCTCCTTGTTCGACAAATGCGCCGGCACCCTGCACATGATCTACATGTCCGTGAGTATAGATTATTGCTTTCACAGGCAAATCAGGAACCAAGTTTCTGAACTCCTGCATTACCTTCTTTCCTTGTCCATAACCAATTCCAGTATCTATTATTATGAGACCATCAATTCCCTTTATCATTATGATGTTAGCCGGACCAAATCCCACTGCGGACCATACATTTGGCTTTACTTGATAAACTCCTGGGGGCGACCAGAAACTAGTTAAGGCTTCTAATTTAGGACTAATTGGTGGTTGGTTAGGATAAGTAGGCATAGTCATAGTATTGCTAGTATTAGCCATACTAACTTATATCGTCGATCTATCGCATTTGAAAACTGTCTCTTCCCGTTCTAATCAATCATTGCCACCACAACGGATATGACTTCCTTCTAATGTGATATTATCTACGTATTGCTTCATGCTGGAAGAACCCTAATGGTTTAATATATGAATGTGTTCCAGTCTTTTTTTATGGTTATTTATATTTGATCCTACAAGCCCTGGCCCAGTATTGATCAGATTGCTGCATAGAATTCGAAAAAAATATGGATAATTATGATATATGGTACTTGTCAACCTAACATGATAGTACTCGGTCAGATGGCTGAGGGGACGGTCAGTCTTCACTCTTAATCTAGCGGCGGATTGATCTGGTATGTTGTCGCCATTGAACCGGGTGGACCGTTACGGACAATTTCTAATATACTAACACCTTTTGAAAGAAAATTCAAGATCGTTCGAGCGTCTCTTGTTCCACGTTCCCATCTCGCCGGCGATCCACTAATATTGTCAGGATTTCGTGTAGTAGTTATATCATAACAATCGAAATAATACCTTGTAACATATTTACCTGGAATTTCGAGTCCTGTTTCATAATCTTTTGCTGGTACGTCCTTCTTATCCGGTATGCCTGTAAAAAACAAAACCTTGCGTTCCCTATCTGATCCAAATTTGATATATTCCGTTTTACATTTTGTTTCTGTGTTTTGATACATTGACTGTTGCTTTCTATCAATTTCATCAAGTAATGACTTTGCCTGTAGTTTAGCTTGTTCATCAAATCCATTTTTCGGTTGAGTCTCTTTACTTTTATTTGGTACCACTTGCATTTTATATTTATCAATCTATCTTAGAATGGATACTAGCTATATACGTTACTAAATCATATAATTCTGAATCAAACCTAAAGACTTCCATACTGTTTCAAATATCGGTTCGGCTACACAAATAATCCTATATACTATTCTAATCTGAAGACTCATTCGAAGATTTGATACTTGATAACGTCGGAACTGGTCCAAATCCATAAGCATAAGCAAGTAAATTTCGGGTAAAGGCAGATCAACAGAATATTTTGTGTTTGTGTACTTTTTTTATACTATTCGATTAGTTGTGTCGTTCTATCTTTTTCTTCCATGTCATCTTCTGAATGGATGATGCAAATGATAATCATTGCCGGCTTGTCATCATCCATCAGCATACTTCCCCTCCGTTGAACAAAGCATGTCTAGAGAGACCAGTGGGTTACATCAGTTACATTCGGCCGTATTTTGGATGTAACCATGCGCATAAAATCCTTGAAATTATTATACAAATAAGCACATAAGACTATATTTCCTCTATGGATATGACTGATAATTAATATATCTATAGGTTACATAAGTTACATTGGTTACATAGCTTTCTATATACAAGAAGATGAATTGAATGAATGATGATAAAAGAGCAGAGCCGGGCCGAGCTTTATATGATGAGAATATGATGTAACCGATGTAACCGATGTAACCAGTAGGTCATATCTAATTCATTGATAAACTATTAGCTAAATTTATAACACTTTGTAGATTTATACTAAAAAGATACTGATATTGGAACAACTAGATCTTGCCGGGTTACATGCCAGATGTAACTTTTTTGATTCGGATGTAACCTAGAGTGAAATTGCCGGCGAAATAAACTCTAAGAACTTTGCAAAAGGAATTGAAATCAGTCTATGTGATTCATTATTAATCTTGACAGGTTTGACTTCGCTTTGAAACATTCTGGCTAGCTGAGTTAAATGAATTATGGAATTTATTCTGTGATGCTTTAATTCATGCATTATATCATGAAATATTAGCACACAACCGCTCCTTATTCTAAGAAAAGGAATCAACTCCTTTTTGCAACAGAAATCAAGTCGATATTCAATCGTCTTATCACTAATCTCATCATATACATCGTCTCTGGGTATGAATGTTCTATAATTCCTGCTGAATGCTTCATTAATCGCCCCTATAATAAATCCCCGAACACTCTGCTCTTGCTCGAGTGCTGCGTCTTGCACCCCTGATTCCTCTACAAAATACTGTATCCAATCTGGCACTTCCTTTCCGGCAGACTTGAAGAATTCAGTCAAGATCAGTTTCGATATCTCAATCCAATTTCTCTTATTGTCCAATATTATATCTTGGTTTTCCAAGATGTACATGGCTGTAAAATCTCCTAGTATACCAAGAGTATCTAGCTCAGTTTGCAATAGTGTATTGAATTGCTCCCGTTCCTCTTGACTTGGCGTATCGTCCTTTGAATAGAATACAGGTATAATTCTTCTTTGAAATGCAGGATCTTGCGGAGGTGCGTCGTTACTGGTTAGAATACATGGGCTCAGTGCGCTTATGTGTTCGGCTACTGAGCTAGACATCAGTCTTCCTCGTGCAGTCTGATTTGGAACAGCATGCTTTAGCATCTCTACAAGTTGTTTCTGCTTGTCATCATTTAATTGCACTTCATTGATAAGCACAGGAAATGTATCATAGCTAATGGAGCGCGCGAACCTAGGTACGTTATCTGCAGAGGAAAAACCAATATCATGTTTTGACTTGTCTTTATGTTTTCTCCAAATTGCTAATACGATCTTACCGTTAGTAGTCTTGCCCGTATTCGTCCAGCCATATAGAAATAGCCAGGGCATCCAATTCTCACCATCTGCTTTAATATGTAACTAAATGGCGCCATAATTCCACACTTTAGAACAGTTGGAAATATCTCCTTACGTTTGTATTTCAACTGCAATAATAATAGTAGATCAGCACATCTTCTGATATCTTCCACTGTTGGCTGCTCATGCTCAGTTTTATATGTCTCGATTTCATTATTAATTAAGTAGAACCCGGGAGTTTCTATTTCTCGCTTTATTGTCATCTTGCCCTCTCTGTAGCAGGCATTTAGTATAGCCGGTAATGCCTCTTCGGCACTCCTAACCTTATACACCAGACCATTCACCTTGAGGTAGCCAAGAATCTCGTCTAGGTTGGCCGGCTGAACCCTTAATGACTGATCAGTAGATGTTTCAAACTCTATCTCATACTTTATTTCTATATTAGAGGGATTCTCGTATTTAGTAATCCTTGTAGGAACTGCATCAATTATTACATTTCCGTACCGAATATACTGCATGTGATTAGAATAATCACTATCATCTTTCTGGTTAATAGTACCAACTGTCGCAGTAAGAATTTGTTTCTTATAAGAATGTGCAATTATAAGAGTAATCGGACTATAACATACGACTTGATATATGTGCGCAGAAAGTTCTCGGGCAACAGCATCACTAAGCTGATCGGAAAGTGGATTCTGATATCCAACAATCTGAGATATAGCATATAATACAGAATCAGCCATTTCTTCGCCAATGTTTTGAATCAATACATCCTTTAGATATGTATGTCCGGCGACCTGCTCTCCATTCTGAGCTTTAGCATATGTAGTCTCTAGAACAATCATTCGGCTTTTAGATTCCTCATCATTAGTAGCATGGCATAGGCTTGCTACCACCTTTTTGGAGCTGTCTAGAGCAACATTACTCTTATATAAATACCCTGACAGTGCATAAACTATATTATGTCTAGAGTTTTTATTATAACTGATCTGTAATGCATTCGTTATGTTCTGTATTTCCATATCAGTAAGAGAGGTTAGATTGTAATTCCTTCTACCCGATGGAGAATCATTATATGTGTACCGCCGCTTACTTTGTTCGCCGGGTAGTTTTTCCTGTCGTATGCAAGTATCTAAAGCTCTAAGCAACCCATCATATAGGCCCTCCTGAATAGAGATAGTTTCGCGTCCTATTGATTGATAATGATAGCTCGGATCATCTCTATGTATACTGGGTGGTAACGTACAATGGCCAGCTGAATTATCCGTCTTGATCTCGAACTCACATCCGGATTTGCAATCTTTTGTTCTTATGGCCTTGTGCTGTGCATGACTTAGCCAATATATGTGTCGCCCCCATTTTTTTCTGGTTTTTGTTACATATGTAGTATTGCACATTTCATCGATAAAATAATGATCTTCGTTACTGACTCTTATTACAGCTAAGGTATCAAAAGCCTGTTTGCTATCAATGTCTAGTACATTGAGATAGAGTGGTGCTCCTTGTTCATCTTTTATATGAGTTCTGCCCAGAAGTGTTGCTACATTATTGAACCTCCACTCCTCCTTTTCAATTCGCTTATCAGTCCAAAAATCTGGATGATTGTAAATGTAGTTAATTGGATGCTCTTCTCAATCTTCAGATTCCTTTTTTGATTTCTGTACCTCATCCTCTGTCAATAGACAATATGTATTAGGAGTTCTACCGTCAGCTGTCAGTGGAATCAAGACAAAACCCATATTATGAAGTCTTTTAATTTCTTCAACCGGGATAGAGTTAGCATTAGCGGATTCAGTCATTCTTATTGGATTCCTCAATGAAAAATAATGCAATTAGTTCTGAAGCATTCTCGATACTGGTTTCAATATCTTCAAAGCTAGGTTTGAATCTATGATCTTCTCCACATTGAGAACAAGGTTTATGCTGTATATAATATTCGAGATCTAGTACATTCTGTTTGGTTACGCTTTGGCATAACAAATCTTGATCTAGGTCATGCTTATCAAAAGATTTAATTTGCAGAGCACTGTCATTGAAATTATCGATCATCTGTGACTATTTCCTCCTATCTAGATGATTGATGACTAGAGTTAGAATCCCCTTGGAACGGTATCTCTAACTCTTTTTTATCATGACATAAACAACTGCAAATTACGTGTAACCCTAGACCAGACCATCTGCCACAACAATGTATATGATTAAAAATTCTGCAATTACGACTAAGAAAATCAAATCTTTTGACACTGGCTATGGAATTCAACTAGATTGTATCCCGTCTCCTTTAGCCAGAACGTCTCTATCTACTTCATCCAATAGCCGTGAAATAAGTGTGGAAAACGATTCACCAAATCTGACTTTAGTTCTAAGCTTATCATAGATCTCTTGTCTTAAGCCTACGTTGATTCGTTTGTACATGTTTCACACGGGCTACACAATATATGTATGAAAAGGTATTTCGTGATTTGATGGGCGAAAATCCGAAATACCCTTATAAGGAACTAAATAAGGAAGATAAACAAATCTTAGACAAAGTTGTTCTAAATTATGCAGTGAAATACTATGCTTTGGCTCAACAATATTCTAGCCCCAAGAAGTACGCTGAAGAACTGGTGAAACTCGCGAAAAAGGATGGTAATGTCGCAGGGGTATTCACACTAGCCTATGCTAAGAATAGCCCCGAAGGTCAACAAATTAGACCCGGTGAATTGAACGAGAAACTGGCGAATGATATTCGAAACAGATTCCAAGAAGAATATGCAGGTTTGGCTGCGCAATTACAAAATCATGAATTCGTTAAAAAGTTTCTTAGCCCCAGTGACTTGCGAGGGGTTTTGAAGAAACTAGAGGATCACGGAGTTTTCATTCATCTCACTGAAAAAGATGAGATAATCAAGCAGCGGAATGAAAGATCTGGATCGCGTATAACATCCTCATCTACAAAGGTATATAACGAACGTGGAGGGAAGCTATCTGTCTATATCTTATTCAACGACATTGAAAGATTAAAAGGGTCGATGGAAAAACCTGCCAGCATTGAATATCTTTACCAAAAAATGATTGAATCAGGATTGGCGGAGCAACTATTCAGGTTTCAACTACTTGCGTTCTTCCTCGCCGCCAAGATTGATAGAAGGATACTTGATATATCAATGGAAGCAGGGGCAGCGTTCTTTCAAGAATCCCCAAGTGGAACCGACACTACCAAATTGTTCCAACGACTACAACTACTAGATGACAATAAATTAGAACAAGAGATAGACAATCAAATCAAAGACATAGTGGAAAATCGGGACTATTATGCAATGTTATTCTTTGCTGGACTCTTCAAGCTATAACCATCTGCGCTTATTATTACCGTCTAATAGTAGCGCCAGCTCAGGCATATAAAGTTCAATACATAATTACTTTAGTGGATCGTGTTGGGATTTGGCTTTAACTGGCCTGAATCTATAAGTGATTGAATTAACCGTTCAAAATCCTCTTGTTTCTTTACCAATGTCTGAATCTGTTTATCCTTCTCTTGCAGCTGTGCTGAGATGTCTGCACCTCGTCTTTCTAACTGCTGATAATCGAGAAATGTCAGATATGGCTCAATCTTTCGAAATAAGGCAGCTTTTTCATCAACTGTACGCCTGTAGTAAGTCGAAGAGCTATGTCCAATCATAAACTCAGAAAAATCACCGTATCCTAGATCCGAGATAGTAGATTTAACCCAGCGTCTCATAGAATGTAGCGTAATACGCCGGCGTCTGCTATGATCAACTTCTTCCCTATTCCCCTTGCCCATTCTATCTAAAGTTTTGCCAAAGTTAGCAGCAAATTGAAAATATAAACCTCGAATACTTGGATTAGTCGAATTCACAGAAAATAATAAATCACGATCATTCTTTCTTAGCGTTTTATATTCGATACGAGTTTTGCCACCTTTCTCATCTTTATGACATATTCTACGAGTACGATATTTATATTCCAACCATAATGAAATTTGTACAACTAATTCCTGAGTTAAGAAGACGGTTCGAGATACTTTTGTTTTTGTGTACTCACCTCGTATGAGTAACTTTGGGGGATCAGCGCTCAGATCATAATCAATCAACCTTGTACACAATGCCTCAGATGCTCTCATTCCAGTAGATGCAAGCAACATTACGTAAGTCTTCAGTCGGATGTCAGAACATGCATTTAATATGTTAATAATATCCTCCTTCGTTAGAGCATCAATATCCTTACGAACAATTTTAGGTAGTTTTATTTTTATCTTAAATTTCCGTGGACTAATATCGACATCATAATATTCAAGAAAGTTCTTTGCAGTTATGACTCGTTGCTTTAGCGTTGATGTGGAAATTGTGTTCCTAGCCTGCAGATATGCAATATAATTACATAAGATATCATATGGATCGTACGAGCCTTCTTTAATTGCTTTTATAAGATCATCTAAATTCGTCTTATACTCCATTTTAGTAAAATTGGCAAGGCCATGTAGTCTGAAACCATACTCGCGAGCGGACGAGGCACTCATAAGGCTGATACTCTTAATATATTTAGATAATGCGTCCTGAGTTGTAGGAGAACGTGAAACTGAGACAATTTCTATATCGTTTTTTGTTCTAGTAGGCAAAGATAGAAACATCTACTAATAAGCAGATCTGATATTTATACTATTTGTATTGACATAGTTTTAAACTATGCAAATTTGTCTGTTTGTAATGCCTGTCGTGTATCATAACATTCAATATCCTTATTCAAATCTTGAAAAGTTCAAGAAAAGAAGTCATAATTTTGTTGTATTCGGGCTTATACCTGCAGGAATAACTCTATACTTAGGTCTTTTAATAGGCTTAAAGTTAGGAATTAAACTTGGTATCCCTTCTGCGGGATATACCGATTATTTGTCTGCATTTCTTGCGTTTATTCCATTCGTCATAGCGTATATAGCTTTTAAAGAGAGAAAACTACACTGGTCGAATTAGTACGAATTTCTCAGATTACAGTTTTGCTAATTATAGTATACTCAACAGATTTAGTTATTAAGCATATGAGTAAATAATCTCCTCTTTTTCTGACTACTATACTCATTAAATACTATGTCATGCATCGAATATTATGTGCATTCAATAATGCTAGCAACAAACTCTATCTCAGATACCGGAACAAATTACAACAAAAGTAATGAAACTGCAACTGTAACTTTTAGAATTGATAAATCCGTTCTAGATAAAATTCGTGCAGAAGCAACTCATCATAATATGAGTCTAAATTCGTTTCTTAATCAAATCTTGAAAGAATTCACAGAATGGGATATGTTCATGCCCGATGCAGGAAGTATTCCAGTTGCCAAACCAGTAGTGGTTCAGATGTTCCAAAAATTGACTAAAGATGAAATACAAAATTTAGCAACTAAAATTGGAAAAAATGCAATAGAAGACATGGTCCTATTTATGAAAGGTAGTATGGATTTAGATTCTTTTCTAAAATGGCTCGAAGTACGTATGAAAAACTGTTCTGTAGATATCAATCATATTGTGGAAAAAAATAAACACACATACGTTATGAAGCATGAATTGGGTGAAAATTGGGCTTTGTATAACAAGACCATGCTCGAAACAATTTTTAAAGAGCTATTTGAAAGACCGATTGATATTCGAATACATAACGATGCTATATTGATTTTCGAGATTCAAAAATAATTTAAGCGACTCCTCTTTTAAACTTAAACATGACTATGATATTTACTGTTACTAATCCCCTAGTTTTCCCAACTTATTATTCAGAAATATATTCAAATTAAGATTTATGTCATATGTAGAAGATTATACATACATAAGTGTATTATTATGATGTTGAGTATTGCATTTACTTTTAGTATTTAACACAATTAAATTCCACGAATGCAACGCTTGAATGTGCTGAATTCACGCTACATTGAATACGTAATATTGCTCATAAAACAGAAAAATAGGAGATCAGGAATTTCGTAGTATGATCTCCTGTTATCTCCTATTGAACTAACATTGATTGGCACTATTAATCCCTGTTCTCCTTTACTCTCATTCTTATTCTTGTTATCTCTATTATTATCCGACTCTTCCTCTAAGGTATTGACCTACTATATAATTTCCCTTCAAGAGCTAGTTTGTACATTTCAGCTACATACGGATTCTTTGCAGGTGTTTCTGCTCCAAGTTCTACCAGTCTTGCATACACTCTTACTACGTAGGCTAATGCTCCCATAAATGCAAGGACTACTCCCATATTGAAACACCAGTGGTTAGGAACTGAAAATATCTCTTCTACGAACCAGAAATGCCACAACTCATTTATACCTATAGTAAACATGGTTGCTAGATAGCCGATGATGGTTATCTTAAGACCAGTATTAATTGA
>JARBAU010000311.1 GCA_029237525.1 Nitrososphaerales archaeon
ATGGCTGTAGTTATGATACTTTTTCCTGCGCCGGAGGTTGTTCCTTGAATCATTAACAATTTTGCCTTCATATGCCTATCGATTCCAAAGCTTGAAGAAGCTGTGCATTTTCATCATGCTTCTTAACAGAAACTCGAACGTATTGTCCAGACTCCAATCCATTGAAGGAAGCACAATCTCTTACAAGTATTCCATTTCGCTTTAACAAAAGATCACGCAATTTGGTTGATTTTATTGTTTTGAGTCGTATTAAAAAAAAGTTCACATTAGAGCCAATTGGAACAAAAGTTTTAGCTTTTCGTCTAATATAACTCTGCATATATTCTCTCTCCCGTTTTATTAGAGCCTTGGCCATGGTCAAATGATGACGATCTTTAAGAGCACAAGCCGCTGCCTTCTGTGCAATTCCATTTACATTCCAAGATATTTGATAAGATGATAATTTCCTACCAAGCTTCGGATTACAAATGCAATAGCCTATTCTTAGACCAGCAAGGCCAAAAGATTTTGTTAACGATCTTATAATCACTACGTTATCAAATTCCTCGATTCTTCCTAGCATCGAGTCTGATTTGCTTCTCTTGGTCACCAATTCTATGAACGATTCATCCAATAGGATGATAGTAGGCTTTGATACTGATTCCAATATCTTTCTAATTTTATTAGACGAGAGTATCCCCGTAGGATTATTCGGATTGCACAAGTATATAACATCGGCGTTCTTTGCATTCCTTATAATAGATTCAGTATCCACGGTCAAATTCTTTTGCTGCACAAATGTGATTTGCGCATTCATTAATTGGGACGCATACTCATATTCACAAAAAGTGGGAATAGGAATGACCACCCTTTTACGTACGAACGCACGAGCAAAATTGTGAATTATCTCTGTTGCTCCGTTTCCGACGTTTATCCAATCAGGGTCCCGATCCAGATTCAAATACTCCAGGATTCCTTTTTTTAGTTCGCTGCATTTTGGATCAGGATAAACAGAAGCTATCGAATCAATATTATCATATATCGCGTTTAGGACGAACTTCGAAATACCTAATGGGTTTACACTGGAACTGAAATCTAATTTAACTAGGTTAGGATTTACAGAATAAATCCCACCATGAATACACCTATTTGGCATGTTCGGTATGCAAGATCAGACGTCTCATGTTTGTCATCAATTCCTCTTGGACAAGAGCAAGTAGCTGCATTTCCATCTTAAACATTACTAAAATACATCAAAAAGTAGATTTTGAAAACGATTAATAAATGTAAATAAGTTAAGACCAAATTATGCAAAAAATAGCTGTATTAGGAGCTACTGGTGCGGTAGGACAAGAATTTGTGATGTCTCTTAATAAGCATCCATGGTTTGAGTTGACAGAGATTGCATCAAGCGCTAGATCTGCTGGTAAGAAATATGTAGATGCACTGCGCGATCCTGTTTCCGGGATATTGAGATGGCATAATCCGGAATCAGTACCTGAATACATTCAAGACATGGTGATTAGTAAAATAGAGGACGTAAACCCAGATAAATTTGATCTTATATTTACAGCACTCAATTCTGATGATGCTCAGACGATAGAGCCTAGTTTTGCACGATCAATTCCCGTGATCAGTACTGCTGCTGCATTCAGATATGAAAATGATGTCCCAATATTGATTCCAGGTATTAACGATGAACACACAGAATTACTCGATATTCAGAAAAAGAATAAGGATTGGGCTGGATATATAGCACCCCTACCAAATTGTACTACTACTGGCCTTGCCATTACTTTAAAGCCCATCATTGATAAATATGGGGTAAAAAGTGTATTTATGACGTCCTTGCAGGCTTTGTCAGGTGCTGGTCGATCGCCTGGCGTTATTGCTCTAGATATTATGGATAACGTTATACCATATATTCCAAAAGAAGAAGAAAAAGTACAGATTGAGACGAAAAAAATCCTTGGGAAATTGAACCAAAGATCTATTCTACCAAACAACATAAAGGTCAGTTGTACGTGCATGAGAGTCCCAGTATCAGACGGTCATACGGAATCTGTATTCGTAGAGACAAAAGACCCTGTAGATCCAGATTTAGTAAAAAAGGAAATGTTAAATTTCTCTAAAAATGTGTCAATCAAAGAATTGCCTACTGCTCCAGAAGACTATATTCTAGTACATGATGACCCTACTAGGCCGCAGCCTCGAGTTGATAGAGAGATTAATGATGGGATGACTACCGTAGTAGGAAGACTAAGAAAAGATACCGTTTTTGAAAATGGAATCAAGTATGTTCTTCTTTCGCATAATGAAAAAATGGGCTCGGCAAAAGGAGCTGTTCTACTTGCAGAACTCCTAAAAAGCAAGAAAATGATTTAGCTCTTTTATTGTAAAAAATTGGGTTAAATTTGAAATTAATAGGTTTATTAATCACTCAATTAGAGTTATAATGGTATAATATATGGGAAGGATAGATGATTTAGATCTGAAAATTTTAAGCGAGCTTGCTAGGGATGCTAGTGTATCAGTCCCAAAGCTTTCTAAAAGAATTAACGTAAATGCTTCAGTCGTATATAGCAGAATAAAAAGACTGGCAAGAAGAGGGCTTATCAAAAAATTTACTATTATGATAAATGATGAGGCTTTAGGTTTTAATGTAAAGGCCCTTACGGGTGTCAATATGGATTCAAAAATGAGAGATAACGTTCTAAATGAGCTATTTAAGATATCAGAGGTAAGGGAAGTAGCAGAAGTTACGGGTAGATTCGATATTCTCGTAACCATGAACGCTAGGTCACTAGATGAGATGCATCAATTAATTTCAGAAAGGGTAGGTCGAATTGAAGGAGTCCAGAAAACAGAAACCTTTATAGAAATGAGAAAAACCGTTCGCGAAATTCTTTATGCAGCACCCATATCTAAATAGATTGTAGTTTATTTTGAGAAGGTATATGTAATTTATTGGGACAATGCCTTTTATAACAGACTAAAGAAGATCCTACATGGGTACTTTAATCCCTCAGTCAGCTGTTCGGAATTTGTTAAAAAATTATTATGAGCTAACTAAACCCAAAATTTGGTATCTTTTGGTTTTCACTGCATTTGGTTCAGCACTTACTGCTTCATTTTTATTTAATATTCCTGTCCAGGCTTCAACTTGGCTGCTACTCATTGTAGGTGTAGCCGCAGGTTCGGCTGCGGCCGATACCTTAACCAGCTATAACGATCGAGATATAGACGCAATCATGGAAAGAACAAAACAGAGGCCAATTCCGTCAGGTAGGATATCGCCAAGAAATGCGCTTGCCTTTGGATTGATCCTGACTGCGATTTCTTTGGTCTGTTCATGGTTTATCAATATCTGGGTTTTTGCTTTGATGATATTTGGTCTATTTGACAATATCATAGTCTATAGCAAATGGCTGAAACGTAGTAGTCAAACTAATATTATATTGGGAGGATTTTCTGGTGGTGCGCCTGCAATGATTGGGTATGTTGCCGTAACTACTCAAAATCTTGAAATAGGTTTGGTCATGGCAGGTCTCGTCTTTTTATGGATTCCTACACACATATGGAGTCTGGCCTTACATGTTAAGAAAGACTACTTAAAAGCAAAAGTGCCTATGTTACCGGTAGTCGCTACCGAAAGGAGTTCGGTCAGAATTATTGCAGGAACAACCCTCCTTATGGTTTTGTTCAGTATTTTTCCATTTTTCTTTAATCAATTTGGCCTGATATATTTAATTACTGCCTCCGTATTTGGGGCGATCATGATTTTCCTTTCTGTGCGTCTATTAGCAAGACCTAGTGAAGAAGCTTCATGGCTTGTATTCAAATTTTCAAGCCCATATTTGATGGCACTATTCATTGCATTTATTGTAGATGCATATTTTCATTAATCAAAGTGAACTAATGTTTTGTTGTTAATACTACCATAGCGCTCAAGATTAATTGACCTCAAGTGCTTTTTCACATTCGTAAAGTATCCTAGCTATAACCACATGAGCTTCTAGACTATAATTTCCTATCGAATAAATAAAATCACACAGTCTTGTCGTGTTTTCGGTGAAATGACCTCTTGGAAAACCTCCCACTACAAATGCACATTGATAAGAATCCTTGTTTATATGCGTAGAGACAATCTCTTTAGGTGAACTCAATATACCAACTCTAGATAGTCCGATTACCTTCGATGGTTTTATTATATCCTTTATTAGTGAACCAAGAGAAACATTTCTTTGTAACTTCAGAAGAGTAATTTCACTCTTTTCTTCTTTTATATGATTGTTTTTAAATAAATCAATAATTAATCCTTCGAAACGCGAATAAGATTTTGGTATACGTAAGCTTCTACCAATATAAATTACTTGATTACATGGTGTTGAAACGTAAACCTGTAACAGATGATTTAAGAACAGCGGAGTAGAAAGTGCTTCAATTAAAGCGAAATGCACCAAGTCTGGTCTACCACGTTTCCAGGCAAATTCGAGCTTGGAACTCTGCATGGCAGCGTGATGAAAACTTCTATCAAGTAGTGTCTCCAATGGCTTCTTTCCGAGCTTCCTAGCGTGGTTTGTAACTGATGGATGATGCACGATATTGGTTGGAATTATTTCGAGCGCCGCTTCAGATATCACTAGAGATATCATTGTAGCCACCTAGTTTAATAAACACACCAAGTGCTCATTCTTTCTTCTGAACTAATAGATTCATGTACTAAAGTGAAACTGAATTTAAACAAAGACAGTCACTCAGTGCGTTTCTTTGCGTGTACTAGCTTCTTCAATTCTTCGGTAGAAGAGATCATTTCTTGATGTGCATCTTTCTCATTACCGATATCAATGAGTATTTCACCGGGTCCAAATTTAGTCTTGTTAATATTGATTGGTATTTCAACATGTAATAGTTCAGATAAGAATTCGAAAAGATTTGGAAAAGCAATGTTATTAGTATAAAAGAAGGAAGTTGTTCCCTCGCTAACTATTCCCTCTCTTTCCAACGGAAACATAAATGATGGTGAGCAGATAGCCTCAACTATTGAAGTAGAAATTTTCTCCAATTCTAATTTCATATTAGCATTGTGTTTCAAGTCACCATATCTTTTTGAGATTGATTCAAGCTGTACGATTTTTTCCATCAAGTGGTAACTAACTTATCCTAACTAATATATATACGCCGTTAATTTTTCAATGTCTTTATTTTCAGTTATGATTCCAAATTCTGATATAAGTAGGATCAATTTGTTAGTGATTAATTCTTGCGAGATTTGTTTCTATCTAGTTTTTCTACGAAAAGATACAAAGTGATCTTGGGATTAGATTGCGAGATTTTTACACATAATCATTTGGTATTATAACTTAATGGATTGTAATTTTTATATCTATCATTTATAATTCTAGAAGGACCTACTTCGAAGATGGATCACTTTCAAAATAGATATCATTGGACTATTCAACTCCAGTAATATGGACTAATGGTTGCGTAATTTCAATAGTGGGCGCATGTGATTTTTCAATTCAACATAAGAGCAAGCGCATCTTATTGAATATGTCATGAATATATATTGTATAATTAAAGACCATTAGGGTCTAGCACACAGGAGAATCATTAAATTCGCGAAATTAGAATAAATTGTGGTGGAGAAATCTAAGAGGTGTATCCAAAACGAACACGGATTATGTGGTGGAGAAATCACCGACATAGTAGACGGTTCCAAGCTAACAAAAATTTGCACGTGCCAATGTCATAATAGTATGTATCAACTGATACGAAGAATGCAAGCATCCAGTGAAATCGAGTAACAGACTATTAAGGAATGGTCGAATGTCAAATTGCTTGCCTTTAAAATGAATTTTAAAGGTGATTGAATTTAAGGCAATCGATTAAATTTAGAAATAGGTCGGTTGGCGGCAAAGGATTTATTCCTTTTTCTACCACTAATTCTATTCACGTGAATCGAAAACTTACAAGACAAATTGGAAGGGAGAGGGTAGATATTGTGATAGCCAATGCTCTAGCCTACTCTAAATCCAATATGGAACTTGCTAATGCTCAAGCTCAGCTGGCAAAAAAGATTGCGATGCGAGTTCGACTAAGGCTCGATTATGAAATACGTCAGCTTTATTGTAAAAAATGTAAATATTTCATCATACCTGGCAGAAGCTCTAGGGTCAGAGTTGGCAGATCTAGGGTCAAAGGGATAAGAATTACGTGTCTTAGATGCGGTCATGTGTATAGGAAGATCATTTTGTAACAAGCCATCAGACAACCGTATTTGACAAAAAAAGAGTTATAAGGGAAACATAGATTGATTAATCAGTATTATTATGGCTAAAGCTTATGATATTCCAGCAAACCATTTGATCGTTAGGCTAGCAGAGCAATTAAAAAAAGATAAGAAAATTGAGCAGCCTAGCTGGGCTGCATTTGTAAAGACAGGATCTCATGTTGAGAAGATCCCTCAGAATAAAGATTGGTGGTATATCAGATGTGCATCATTGGTGAGGAAGGTCTATATGCGTGGTCCAGTGGGAGTTTCGGACCTAAAGAGCGCTTATGGTGGACGCAAACGCATTGGATATTATTTAGATCATCATAAGGACGGAGGAGGCGCCATTATCCGTAGAGCATTACAGCAGCTAGAATCATCAGGATATATTGTAAAAAAAAGCAATGGCAGAATCATCTCCAATGAAGGCATGAAGAAAGTTGATAGGCTGGCAACCGAAGTGTACAAGGATATCGCAGGGAGTAGGCCAGGGTTGCAGAGATATGCTTGATTCAAATTTTTAGGAGGGCGTCATTCTACGTCACTACCTCAATCTCAGCAGCCAAGTGATGAAGACTCAAAGAGACGCGAAGCCGAAGCAGCAGCTATGCGGCAACGTGTATTAATGGTACTTTTGGATCTTAATGCCAGACAACGTCTGTCAAATATAAGAATGGTTAAGCCAGAACTTGCCATGGCAGTTGAGAATTATCTAATCAATGCAGCATCATCTGGAAGACTAAATAGACCTTTAAACGACAGCGAATTGAAGCAAATTTTGCTAAGTCTGCAGCAACCAAAAAAGGATTTTAAAATAGATAGACGCTAATCATATTAATAACTTTAGCAGCTTCAAGATTATTAAACTAATTATCGCACTTTAGGCGAGTTAACTATATTAATAATAAGCCGCGCTTCAATGTGCATGAAGGCAGCCGTATTCAGGGAATATAATAAAGATCCAACACAAGTTGTCAAGATAGATGATGTAGATATGCCAAAACTTAAGCCGAATGAAATTATGATTAAGGTAGAGAAGGCGGCATATAATTACAACGATTTATGGGCAATTTGGGGCGATCCCGTCAAGACACCTCTTCCACATATTTCCGGAAGCGATGTAGCAGGCACAGCTGTTGAAGTTGGTGAAGATGTTTTGCATATAAAGGTAGGAGACAGGATTGTATCTCATTCAAATATGAGTTGCAGGGTATGCGACATGTGCACATCTGGTAGAGAGTATGACTGTGCTGATAGAACAATCTGGGGCTTTCAAACGGGCCCGTTATGGGGAGGTTTTGCTCAATATACACATTTACCAGAAGTAAACGTTGCAAAAATTCCGGACAATGTATCCTTTGACGCTGCTGCGGCGATTTCGATGGTAGGTATGACAGCATGGCACATGTTAGTCGGGAGAGCAAAAATAAGGCCAGGTCAGATGGTTTTGGTAATGGGAGGTACAAGTGGCGTAGGTATGTCAGGAATTCAAATTGCGAAACTATTTAATTGCAAAGTGATAGCCACTGCTGGTAACAAAGAAAAAATGGACAAGTGTCTAGAAATTGGGGCAGATCACGTTGTAAATCATCGGGAACAGGATTGGTACAAGAAGGTTAGAGATATCACGAAAAAGCAGGGGGTAGATGTAGTCTTCGAACACATTGGTAAAACGACATTCCCTTATGAGGTTGGACTTCTTAAAATGGGTGGCACTCTTGTGGCAACTGGCGCGACCACTGGATATGATTCAACAATTGATTTGCGATACCTATTCTTCAAAGGCACGAATTTATTAGGATCTACCCAAGGAACAAAGGCGGAATTAGAGCAAGTCATACATTGGACGAGTGAGGGGAAAATAAATCCAGTGATTGGCACAACTTTGCCGTTTGGAGATATGGTCAAGGGACATGTAATGATGGCTAATGCAGAACAGATTGGGAAGATAGTTACTACTCCACAAAAACTATAAACCCAGATTTTTTGTCAATGTATCGAACGCTAATCTTTGTTCCTGGTAATAGCGCGCGATTTATTGACAGCGCTAAAAGACTAAATGCTGATATCATATGTCTTGACTTGGAAGATTCAGTACCATATCATGAGAAGCCTTCTGCAAGAGAGTTGATAAAAGTGGCCCTTTCCCAAAGAGATAGTTTTAAAAATGCACTTAGTTTGTATGTAAGGACGGATTCATACGAGTCTGGAAATTTGTTCACCGACCTTGAGGCAATAATCCGTGAAGGAATTACCGGTGTTGTTATACCTAAGGTTAATGATAGTATAGAGATCTGCGAAATATCATCCTTTATTTCTAGGCTTGAAGTGGAGAGAAAGATCTCGAATAATATACAAATACTACCTTCAATAGAGACAGCTAAAGGAGTTGTAAATGCTTATTCAATAGCGAAGTCAGATAGCAGAGTAAACTTGCTTGTTTTCGGTGTCTTTGATTTTCTCAATGATATGCAGATAGAGTATAGAGAGTATGGAGGAGATGAATATTCATACGCACGAGCCAAAATTCCCGTGGATGCAAGAGCAGCTGGAGTTTCTGCTATCGATGCCATATGGCAGAAAGTAGAGGATACAGACGGACTAGTAAATGATACCGTTCTTGCTAAAAGGTTAGGTTACGTAGGCAAATGCATCATTCATCCTAATCAAATTGAACCAGTTCAAAAGGTGTTTGCTCCTAACAAATTCGAGATCGAATGGGCAAAGAAGGTAATCGAGTCTTTAGAACCAGCCATGGAAATGAAGAGTAAAATTGGAGCAGTCATGATCGATGGTAAAATGATAGACGCAGTACATTACAAACATGCAAAGTCGATTCTAGAAAGTGTCGAAGAACAATCGGAGCTCTAGGCAATACTGGATCTACGCCTACTCAAGATCAAACATGAAACATTAAATATTAAATTAAATATAAAGCAGCACTATTCATTATGTACATATTTCATGGTGAGTCGGTAAAATATGTTTACAGGGATAATAGAAGGCATTGCTAGGGTTAAATCAATCACAAAGCTCGAGAATATGAGAAGAGCGGCCCGAATGAAATTGATAGTTGATCTAGGCAGATTGGGCAGTGGGATAAAGATCGGCGATAGCGTAAGCATTAACGGCACATGCTTGACCGTGACAAAGATTAGCGAGAAGCATCACGCTGAGTTTGAAATCGTGGACGAAACGGCCCAGAGAACAACCCTGGGGACATTGACAACAAATGATAAGGTGAATATAGAGAGGTGTTTACGATGGGGTGACAGGTTAGAGGGCCACCTAGTCTTGGGTCATATTGACGGTACTGGTCGAATAGAGAAAGTTGCAAATTTATCAAAGGGGAAAAAGATCTGGATAAAACTAAACAATATAAAGCTAATGCGGTATATAGCATCCAAAGGATCGATAGCTGTAGACGGAGTGAGCTTAACTGTCGTTGACGTAAAACACCATTGGTTCTCTGTGTCAATAATTCCCCACACCACCACGATTACGACACTTGGGCAGAGATGCAAGGGCGATGAAGTCAATATCGAAATTGACGTTGTCAGTCGATATGTAAATATCTTGCAACCAAAATAGTAGTAGTAACTTCTTTTTTAGTAAACTATATAAAATTGTAAAACATCTCATTGAAACGTTTGCATTCAATAGAAGAGGCGATCGTAGCGTTAAAACGTGGTCAATTCATACTTATTCATGACGATAAGGGACGGGAAAACGAAGTCGATATGGTGATCGCCGCTGAGTATGTCAAACCAGAACATATCTCAAGAATGAGACTCGCTGCAGGCGGTTTAATATGTTTGGCTATTTCAAACAAGTACGCAATCAAATTAGGCTTGGCATATATGTATAGCATAATGGAAGAAATGGCAAAAATTAATCCGTTGTACTCTAAATTGGCATCTGGTATATCACCATATGGAGATAAACCTGCGTTTTCGATTGCCGTCAACCACCGAGACACATTTACGGGTATCACAGATACCGACAGAGCATTGACAATTTCGAAAATGGCTATGATTTGTGACAAGATTGACACTACAGGCATAGAAGATTTTGCTAAAGGTTTTCGCTCGCCAGGTCATGTACCAATATTGATTGCATCTAATGGTTTGTTGCGTGAAAGGAAAGGACATACTGAATTGTGCATCTATCTAGCACAACTGGCAGGTTTAGTTCATGCTGTGACAATTTGCGAGATGCTAGATTCTGAAACATATAGATCATTATCAGTTACTAAAGCAGAGAAATACGCTAGAGATAATAATCTATGTCTTCTCGATGCAGATCAATTAAAAAAATATAATGAGGTTTCAAAAGTTGAAAGCTAAATTAGGTGTGGTTGTTTCGGAATTTAATAACGAAATCACTTACAAAATGCTGACAAGAGCAAAGCAACATATTAAGAGAGTAGATGCAACTATACGATACATCTGTTATGTACCTGGCTCGTTTGATATGCCGCTTATGATCGGAGAATTGTTAAAAAAGAAGGATATTGATGCAGTAGTAACTTTGGGTGCGGTAATCAAAGGAGAGACAGACCATGATGAGATTGTTGCTAGTAACGTGGCTAGACTAATTGCAGATTTATCCCTGCGATTTGGCAAGCCGGTTTCTCTCGGTATTACAGGTCCTAATATGACGATTGATCAGGCTATGGAAAGAGTTGAATTTATTCCAACTCGCGCAGTGGATGCTGCAATAAAAATGGTATTTAGAATGAAAAAAATTAGAAATACGAAAGAAAAAGCAGAAGCTAGGAATTTGGTGAATATAATCAAATGACTATTCAACTAACAATCATACGTATCGACGAATATGGCCAATGGACAACTACATTGGGTACTGATAGAGAATCTCAGCTACAGATGCTTCAAGCTAAGATATATTATGATATTCAAAGACTATTCTCAAAAAAGGATTGTATTGTATTTAGCAATAGATTCGATGAATTTTTTGCTGTTACAAACTGTCTTTCAGTTGAAGATCATTTATCTATTGACCTAGAACTCGCAAATTTATATCCGAACTTAAGTATGTCTATTACAATTGGGAATGATGAGACACCGTATAGGTCGAACTTGGATGCATATGAATCTAGAAAAAGAGGGTATTTGTTAGTAGACGGTCGCAAGATATTTGGTAGGAAAATGTTTAATGCGTCAGATACAAAGTCTGAAAATAACCATGTAAAGATAATGCATATAGATATAGAAGGATCATCAAATATAAGCAATCAACTGTCACCATATGAACTTACATCGTTTGTTTTGAGAATATATTCGCGACTGTCTGACGAATTTCTTAAAATCGAATCCTTGACATTCTTTCTTGGTGGAGATAATTTCATGGTAGTGTCGAATAAAGCAGTTAGTAGCGAAATATATCGAATAATTAATGATGTAGGCATAGAACTTGGAACTAAGCTAAAATGTGGTATAGGTACGGGTAGGACAGGCAAAGCAGCTGCTGAAGCTTCTACGAGAGCATTGGATACGATTCGATTAATGCGAAAAAGGGGCAAGGTTCAACCAATTTATGAGATACAATGTCTCTGATCATAAAAAACGCAAGTGCTTTACTTGGAAAAAACCTGGGCTATGTGGAAAAAGCTTTACTTGAAATAAGTAAAGTAGGTGTAATTTCGGAGGCTCATCCTGCCAAATATGAGAGAAAAGAAAATCATAAAGTATCAAATGTTATAGACGCGGAGGGTTACCTAATAATACCAGGATTTATCAACGCTCATACCCACATAGGAGATTCAATTGGAAAGGACATGGCAGCTGATCGGGGTCTAGCTGCAGTACATCCTGTGACAGGGGTAAAGAGGAAAATACTTGAAAAGAGCGATCCTCAACACTTGTGTGCCATGATGAGGTCTGCAGCGCTAACTATGATGAAGAATGGTATAACAACGTTCGTAGATTTCAGAGAAGGGGGTACTGATGGTGTAACAATCTTAAGAAATGCAATTGTAGATCTTCCTATCAATTGTTTAATACTCGGAAGAGTAGAGTATTATTTTAACTTAGAACGAATTGAACGACTGGATGGAAACCAGCGACGAATAAAAGAAAATAAACTTCCAGACAAGGTCATGAAGCTAGCTATAAATCTTCTAGAAGTTTGTCATGGATTCGGAATCAGCGGTGCAAATGAAAACACCGACACGTCACTGATGCAATACAATAAGTTGGTCAGCAGGTTTCTGAAATCATGTGACTCTAAATATAACACAAAGAATTTGTTATTAGGAATTCATGCAGCTGAATCCAAAAGCACAGTAGATTTCTCTTTACTTCGAACTGGTTATAGCGAAGTCTATAGGATAGTTAAAAATTTAAAACCTAATTTTATGGTTCATATGACACAAGCAACTGATAGGGATATTTCATTAGCAGCTAAAAAGAACATAGGAATTATAATTTGTCCTCGCTCCAACGGGGTTCTAGGCTGTGGAATACCGCGAATTTCTCAGATGATAAAAAGCGGATGTAAGGTCGCAATCGGTACTGATAATATAATGATAAACAGTCCTGACATGTTTCGAGAGATGGACTACATTTGGAAGGTCTCAAGGTCAAGTGGAATCAATTTAGATGCAAAGATTGTGCTAAAGATGGCTACCATCAATGCAGCCGAAATATTAGGGCTTAATTCAGGATGCATCAAAGCAGGTAGATCCGCTGATTTCATATTTCTAGATAAAACTAGCTTAGATTTGTATCCAATACACGATCCATATTCAGCAATAGTTCACAGAGCAAATCAGACTTCAATCAAAGGTGTCATGATATCAGGTAAATTCATTGATGGTTCATATCTATAAAAAATGTATGTGATTCTCAATTCTGCTATGACATTGGATGGCAAAATCGCTACGAAAGAAGGAAATTCTACAATATCATCAATGGAAGACTTACGAAGGGTTCATTCAATAAGATCATCGGTAGACGGCATTATGGTTGGCATTTCAACTGTTCTTATTGACAATCCAAGGCTAACAGTTAGATTAGACAAGGTAAGAGTAAAAAGTGTAGGACCTGCACGGATAATAATAGACAGTACTGCACGAATACCTCTTCAATCAAAGATTTTGAAATCTGCTGATAGGATCAAAACAATAGTTGCTGTAACTAGAAGTGCTAAAACTACTAAAATCAAGAAAATACAGAGTACTGGTGCTACGATCATAGTCGCCGGCACTAAGTATGTCGATCTGAGAATTATTTTTGCGCAGTTAAATAAAATGGGATTCAAAAAGATTCTTGTGGAGGGAGGCGGCGAAATTAATTGGTCTGTTCTTAAATTAGGGATCGTCAACGAATTAATTGTAACAATAGCACCAAGAATTGTAGGTGGGAGATCAGCTACTACTATAGTTGAAGGAAATGGATACTCAAAAATATCTGAAGGAATAAAGATGAAGCTAGAAAAGATCGTCAGACAAGATGCGGGAGAAATAGTTGTATACTACAGCCTTTAATAATATAGTGAAAAATATTGATTGCCATGATTGCACACCATTACCAATGCTGATTTGTAACCATTTTGTATTATGTCATCGTAGTATTTAGGCGGATATATCGATATATGATCACATTATTTATTTAGCACATCATTTGATATTTGTTGAATTTTATATCGCAAAGCTTCTTTGATTTTGCTATTATCAATCATGTTCAGTGATTCACTACAAATGCTACACTTGAAGAAGACTTCAATAGCAGAGTCAAATTTAACGTAGGGACAATCCTTGTTACCACAGTGATAAAACTCCGAAGATTCTTCGAATTCTAGACGTTTTTGTAATCTATCCAAGATTTTTTTCTTCTGGTTGTCGATAAAATTATCGACCTGATCTCCTTTTGCACGCCATCTATACACAAACCAACCTTTCTTCTCATCTTTAACGCGTATACCTGTAATCAGTGCCTTTCCGAACATATCATAAAGGACTTTCCTTATTACATTAATTCTAAGACCAGTAGCTCCTGCAATTTCTTCATCCGTAGCATCTTCTGTACTCAAAAGTGAACGTGCCACTTTTAAATACTCCTCCCCTCCGATTAAGTTAGCAATTTTGACAAAGGAATCATCCTGCTCGATACGACGCATCTAGTACATGATACTTTTTTTCAGATATATATTTACCGAAAGCAACAGTATGTGCCAGATTTTCGACATTGGAGCTCTTCTACAATGACATATTCTGAGCCAATTTTGCACAGGCCTAAAGGTTTTAACAACCTAGGCTAGTTGGCCAAATTTCTTTTCAATGATTTTTAATTTCCCGTTAGTTCATGCAATTATAGCGCTTAATGCACTTCGGACAGAAGTATTAAAAATTAAAGATTTGTAACTGGAAATGTGTGTTTAGATCTAATTTACAAATTCGAAGGCATTGATCAGGTAAAACTACGATCACTTGAAATCGTGGTTATTAGTTTCACTCCGCCTATACTGGTGTCTACCATATCGACCGCCACTATTACCATAACCTCGATTACCATAAGATCTATTTGGACTATTACCATAACCTCGTCTGTATTGAGGTCTACCATATCGACTACTACTATTACCATAACCTCGATTACCATAAGATCTATTTGGACTATTACCATAACCTCGTCTGTATTGAGGTCTATGGTAAGAAGTCTGAGAGATCGGAATTTTGATGCCCATTTCATCGTTGAGCTTTCGAATAGGATGTTCAGTTTGGTTCAGTATTCTCGAAAAGTCATCGACTCTATCATGGGAGACTAGAGATATTGCTCTGCCGGTTCCTCCAGCCCTAGCAGTCCTTCCTATTCTATGGAAATATATCAAGGGATCTCCTGGAACATCGTAGTTAATCACATGACCTACAGCGGGAACATCGATTCCCCTTGAAGCAATATCAGTAGCAACAAGAATATCATCTGTCCCATTTTTGAAACGATACATTGCGTTGTCTCTTTGTTTCTGAGAAAGGTCTCCATGTATTGTTACTGCATTAAATCCATTGTGCTTCAGTTCTCCGGCAAGTCTATGTGTTCTCTGTTTAGTGGCCGCAAAAACTATTGTCTGCTTTTTATCCCTATTTCTAATGAAATCACATAGATGCTTGAATTTTTCCTTCTCGTCTACAATTAGGTATGATTGATCTATCGTTTCTAGGCTCAACTCCTCTTCGTTAAGCCGTATTTCTCGAACATCTTTCATATAATCTTGCGCTAGACGCAAAATTTCTGGCGGCATGGTAGCGGAGAATAAACACGTTTGCCTATCCTCGTTAACGTAGAAGAGAATAAACTTTATATCATCTATGAAGCCCATATCTAGCATTCTGTCTGCTTCGTCCAATATCACAAATTTCACATGGTCTAAATGAATCGACCCCCTCTTGACATGATCTATCAGTCTTCCCGGAGTTGCTACTACTATTTGGGCTCCTTTTCTCAATTGGTCATGTTGTATGCCAATACTCTGACCGCCATAAACTGATACTGTTCTAACATGAATATATTTAGCGAATTTGTTAATCTCATTAGTTACCTGCATAGCTAATTCCCTAGTTGGGACCAATATCAAAACCTGAATTGGTCCATTAAGTTTTAACTTTGTCAGTAGTGGTAACGAAAAAGCAGCTGTCTTACCTGTGCCAGTATGCGCCTGTCCAATAACATCTACACCCTTTAAAATATATGGTATAGCTGCTTCTTGTATCGGAAAAGGCATTTTTAAACCGTTTTCTTCAAGTGCCTTTAGTATTCCAGCACTTATTCCTAATTCTTTAAATGTTGGTGTCAAATTTTTATTCACTTTCAATGTTACAAAAGTTACGGAAGAATTTAGATCTTACTTTAAAGTCTGCCGTCAACCTCTTGCTTATATGTAGTATCATATACATAGATATAAGGTATGCGATATCCAACTTGGATTGTATATTTTTTATTGTTTTGCCGGATACCATAAAAGTTTCAATCTTAATTACATCTAAATCATTAAATTTCTACCCAGTTCCAAATGATATAGATATTTCATTATTTTGGCTAGGTGAATCTGAAGGAAAAGCCATGCGAACCATATGAACTTATATGAGTATCACACTCGGAAAATTTTATCTTCACACGGAGTCCATTCAGTCTAATTAAGAGCTATGGATTCAACTGATTTGGATCTGTTGATAATTTCAGGCGTTGACATAAGATATATCTCTTATCCTGTGTTCAGTCCAGCTTGCTATACTTAGGTAAGTTGTCGCCCAAAACACTAATAGCAACGATTATTTAACTATTTATTAACCTGATTATGATTAGAGAAGACAAACTTCAGGAGAAGAAGTTGAGAGGTTCTGGCGGATATACAATAGCAAATGTTACGGACGAAGAGCAGAGAAGTGGAAATTTAGGAGGACCAGAATTATTTCTGGCAGGAGTTGGAAGATTACAGGAGGAGCGTTTTTCTAAATATTATTGCAATAAATGTGAAAAAGAATATGTTGGGTCACCAAAAATTAGCTACGAAAATCCGAACGAGCAACTCGGTGAGGGCGTAACGTTAATAGAGAAAGGAGAATACAAATGTGGTGAATGTAATAGTACAATTGCACAATATCGAAAATTCGGAAATGATTCGACTCCCCAGAGTCAAATGCAAATCGGAGCTTCCAATCAAGCGGCTGACAATAAATTTGCAAGTCCTAAGATAGAGTCATCTAAAGTAAGTGAAAATCACAATGTCATTAATCTATCTGCTACTCCTAACAGATCTTTATTAAGACAAGGTGAATTCTTTCCTATCAATTTACTGATAGGAATGCCTGCCTATGATAGTAGTGCTATGTTGATAGGCAAAGTTCAGGAAGTTGGGCTTCAAAGATCAAAAAATGGAAATATAAGAATAAATGTGAGAATCTCTGAGGTTAGTAATGAACATCATAGTAGTAATGCTGACGCTATCAATGTAATTTGGGAAGATATTTCGAAAATTGGTGACATAATTCTAGTGAATACTGAATCACAATCGACTCACCCTAACGTAGACTCCAGTTCAGGTTCTGCAAAGTGTCATTCTTGCGGATACGAGAATAATTCAAATGCGATCTATTGCGAGGATTGTGGCTCAAAATTATAACTGCAAACAATTGCCCCACTAAGTAGATTCAGTTGTGAGACGGTGCTGGTTAAGTAAGTGAGAGATTACCGGTGAGATTATTGTCAGTTAAATACTTCAATTTATGATTCTAATTTTGGATATTTAATGCCCAATTTAAAAAAGAATAATATTTAATGATGACCCAGATGGACATTCTAAGTATAATAATAAATTATTATGATCTCAAACACCTGATCAAGTCCAATTTTGCATTCTAATTGTAGGTTCAATTATTCGGTGAGCCAGCTATAGATGAAGAGTCTGCTTCTAAATTTTATATCAAATTTAACACATTATACTTAAGAGACACAGGCTTAATTACACGAAGATCTATCAAAATCTAGTTGATTCTACAATACAGAAGATCATAGTAAGGTGTTTAAATATAGATTAGTGGTACTTTCTTATTTAGCAATATACTCCGAGTAAAGTACTCCCATATTTAAAGGAGTATTACAATACTTACAACCCAAGTGTAGAATTTATTATAAATTTTTTTAGAATTCTTAAATATTCCCGGGGTAATATCGTAGATAAGTGGTTGAATATGACGACAGGGTTAACAGACTATTTTGGAGAAGAATTCAAAATTGCTGTTTTGTAGCGAGCCATGTTTGGAATTTTCAGAATCAAGTATTGTCATAGAGAACACCCTTTTTGGTCATTCTGATTTGATATTTACGTACCGAGGATTGAAATAATTGAGTTTTACTTCGATTCAAGCAAGGAAGACATATCTTGGGCCAATTAGCTTTTCCTGTTCGTTGTGTGGTTCGCACAGTTATATATCGCTTCGACGAATACCACTTGATAACAATACTTGTATCCTGCAAGCAAAGTGTCAGATTTGCAGCCATGAATGGTTGGAATCCTGGTCACACACACGTATCATAGACTAAAGTATTTGTTGGCAGGCGAGTCCTCATTATTGTTCTGAGGGAATGAATGAAGTTATAGAGCATCTGGATATCAACGGTAGAGTCAGATTAGCTTCAGGAGAAGTGTATTACAGTAAATAATTATAATTATATTTTTATGGCAACACGACGGATATTTTGTTGGTGAACTTGGTTATATAACTACGTGGTCGCTTATGATGCAAATTGTACTCCTTGCCGTAAGTTCAAGTGCATAATTGATATTCTTGATATATATCAAAATATAGATTTTATATCGCTTACAAAAGCAGACAAAATCGGACTTCTTGACCAAATCCCAAAGTCAATAAGATTCAAATCATTCCATTTGCTGAGCCCTAACGGCAAAGTATCGAGTGGGCCAGAAGCCCTACTTGATTTGGTAAGAATTCTACCTCTCGGAAATTCGATTTCAAAGTTCATCATATTAACACCTGTCGGAATACAAATTACAAAAGTAATATATCTAATGTTCTCGAAATTGCATGATAAAGGGTCGTGTCGTTTTGAGACCTGAATATCGCAAATAATACGACAAAATTGTAATTAAAGTATACAAATTAATCCATATATGGGTCGAGATCTTGTATTATAAGTATTAATATCTAAGAACTGTTTTCTAATTCGGAAATGAAGTTGAATGCATCATGCGAGTCGACGTTAGTTTCAAATCACTCGGTAATCAATTTATGATAATGATGATTGCAATCGTGTAATAAGCAAAATAGTAACGACATTATAGTATGAGGACCTACTCAAATACTATTCGGAACTTTTATCAAAATCAGGAGAACTCATTCTACTTGACATTAGCTGATACGCTGCCTAAAAATAGGGATTTGAGAAAATTCACCCCATCTCAAAGGACCACGATCTTCACTGAATTTAGATGTGGCTTCAGAAGTGAGTCCTTAAGATTGATTGGCATCAATGCTCATTGTTTGTATGGCTAACTGAATTCTTAACGTCTTCGAGATCCTATACAGACGCATAAGTAATATTATAAAAAAATTTAAAGATTACTAATTGAAGAGAACACTTTGTAAACTGTTCCATCGTAACCGAGAATATACAAATAACCGTCAGGACTAACCTGAATATCTGTAACAAGGCCAAATCCTTTGCCCAACACAATATCATCTTGATGAGATTGTCCTAGTCCTTTTGCAGCCCCATCCTCATTGGTACCACTTAATATGAATCCATTTCTCTGTCCATTTAACTTAAAATTATACAAATTTCCGGTCAAAACGTCACCTACAAACAAAGTGTTTTGGTATTGTTTACCTAGTTTGCTAGAGTTTAGGAATTTTAGAGCAGTAGGCGCTACTGAAGGATTCCAAACGAATTTAGGATCACTATAAACACCTTTTCCACCGAGGTTAACTAAATCTATATTAGGATCTGCCTTTCCAGCAAGTTGATCTTTTGCAAAGCCTTGAATTTTAATCCATCCGCTATTGAATCCCGGTTTGACTTGGTTGATTTCATCACCAAAAGAAGGACCATTCTCAGTATCCCAAAGCATTCCTGTAACAGGATCAAAGTCTATACCGAAGCTGTTGCGGATCCCATAAGCATAATAAATATTTAATGGCGTGGTTGTTCCCAATGGCGAATTTGGAGGCACGTGGCCATCTTGTGTTATCCTCAGTATACCTCCTGTGCCGTCAAAAGCAGGTCCATCTATAACATTTTGAGCTTGACCTCTATGATCTCCGACATCACCGATAATAGCATAGACATTATGATCCGGACCTATCACCAGTTTTCCGCCATTATGATTTTCCTCACCACCGGGACCTGGAGTGCCTGGCAAGTCCAAAAGCAGTTTGGGATTGACAAGTTGTTGAATATTGTTAGACAATTCATATCTATAAACCCTATTACCAATCACCGCTCCATTGTTACCAGCCTCGGTATAATATAAGAACACGTAGGTCGGCACTTGGTTGCTTGTACTCTTCTGCACAGCAATTCCTAATAGGCCACGTTCAATTTGAGCAGCAACGTTGACATGAAGTAAAGGTGTTTCTTGCATTTTGCCATTTATGATTCTAATAACATCTCCAGTTTTCTTTTCTACAACCAAAAAATCATTCGGGCCCAAAAAGGCCATACTGGTTGGAATATGAAGTCCGCTGAAAATAGTCTGGGCCTTCAGGTTAGGATCATTGAAAGTTGGTCCTCCTGAAGTTGGAGTAGCTTTGACATATGCCGCTGCATTGTGATCATGAAAGGTAAAAGAAAGAAATGAACTACTGAACAGGAGAAATATTGTAGTTATTGCTACAGATATATGCAATCCAATATTGTAAGGATTGAATAAGATGAATCTTCCAGTAATCATTCCAAGATCACACCTCCTTAGATATAAAAATCTTTTTTGGTCCTTTATTTCAAAAGGATCGGTTTGGATGATTTGCTATTCGGGTTAAAACCGATGCTGGTAGCGGCTAGAAGAGGATCCTGGGCCTTAATATAAATAGATCATTTGCAGTCTTCATTAACATGCCGATCATTGCGATTTCACTATACCCCGGTAGGAGTAGGGAGCCAGGGCCATTACTGATGCTGCGGTGCAAATACTAAAAACAAAACCTGAACATATAACTATTACATATGATGAAAGGCCAGAAGGGGATTGGTACTTGGCAGGAAATCCACTGGGGTAGGATTAGATCATTGAGCACAAAGTATCGACAGATCTACACTGACGATACCGCCAGTCTCGCCCAGCGTTATCGTCTTGTTATCGAGGGTGGATTGTGAAATGCATTCCGGATAGCTGTATGCATTCCGATATGTAATACACTGGCTTACACTCACAATCACTTTATCTCCGGGGTAATATCCGACTAGTTCGTCAGTATATCCCAGAAAATGCATCTCTCCGGTTTGGTTTACCATTCTGGTTTCACAACCGCCCGAACCTGAAGTTTTATCGTAATATTGATATGTCACATTCACGCCCGCTGACGGGATGCCATAATTGACTACAGCAATACCTTCCGTGATTGGCTCGTGCTGCCTATAAACCATTTCGCAGAGCTTGGACCACCAGGACAGTAAAATGCGGCCCTATCATCATCAGTTCCCACATCTTTGTTGGCTGGTATGCTACAGTATCCATTGACATATCCTTTGACAAACTCCACTGAATGCCATGCAAAGCCATGTTTTGGTTGGTCAATATATAAAGTTGTATTTGATGAGGTATTTCCATCAGTTTCACCGTGTTGAAAGCCTGACTGATAGTCAGCTTGTGGATGTTGTGAATGTGGAAGCTGTGATAATTGTCCAGGGTCAGTTGACACAGTTGATAAAACAGTTTGTGCAAAGGCAGACTGTTGTTCTATAGGAAAAACGAGCGCGCCCATCAAGAGTGCAACACTGATTACTGCGGCTATTACAGTTTTCATTTCACTTCACCGTGCAAAGTGTTGGTGACGAAATCAAATTAAAGAGGATTGCGACTATTACATACTTTCTTTGTTCCAATCTACTACATATAAGATAGATAGCTTTGAACATTCTTACTAAGACGTCTAGAAGATAATTCTGTCATTTCACAAAGTGAAACACCGTCACACAGTTCATTTAGCATCAAATAATACTATTCAATATCTATGGTAAAATCAAGTGTGTTGGATGATAAAGAATTAAGTGCAAGAATGGGGCGTCATGAGTATCCATCTATTAACTTAGCATAATCTGTTGGAAGACAAGCAAGATATAGCACGTGACATGGCTTAGTTACTAACGGACTATACTGATGGAGATCTACGTCAATGAACAGTCAATCTAAACTTAGCTCGTCCCACTTTTGACAATCTTTATAACCCGGCACCTCGCATATCGAGTTGTATTGCCATTTCTGGAATTATTAAGCCGGAGGTGACTAAACAGTCAAATGTCCTCCGATGTGTTGAACTTATTATATATTAACTGGCCTATCATAGTGATTCGCATAGACTAGCTGATACTATCTATGGATATCGATTATAATATTATAGTTAGTATTTAAGGTTAATCACTTTAATATCTGCTTTCCTATGAGATGAGACTTGGCAGTCACCCTGTATGACCTTTGCAGCCTCTTCGTTAGGAGTATTCAACTAGTATAGCATATAATGAAGATTGATGAAAAATTAATAAATATCGCTGGTTTATACAGAAGTGACATTACATCGTAATAACACCAACACCTCTCAGGAGGCAGGGAGGCAGACTATAATGGACAAAAATAAGAAATTTACTTAGATAGACAGTAGTTTGCTTTTCATAGAGATGGCATTGACTGATGGCATGTCTGAAAAGCAATCTAATCCAATTCCTGTGGTGGACGTAATCATTGAAGAAGATTCCATGATCTTATTTGCACGAAGAAAAAAGGAACCGTTCAAAAGTCATCTTGGTTTTCCAGGAGTGTTTGTCAACCTGGGAGAAACAATCGAGCAAGCGGCAAAGCGTGAAGTCAAAGAAGAAACATTCTTGGATATAGAGATGATTGGTATTTTAGGTGTCTATTCCGACCCCAAAAGGGATCCTAGAGGGCATATTATGTCAACTGTGTTTATAGGACATAGTTTATCTAATGATAAGTCGAAGAACAAGGCTGCAGCTCAAGATGATGCGTCAGAGATACAATGGATAGATTTATCAGAGGTTGACAATAAAGCCCTGGCTTTTGATCACAAAAGTATTCTCCTACACTATAAAAAATGGAAAGAGTCTGGAGGAACGTTTTGGTCAACAGAGAAATGAATTACATGCCATGATTGATTCCCTTTTTTTATTGACGTCTACAGGTAGGCGACCTTATGACATTGAATTCATTGGTTATCTCGGTAATCGGTTTTGCATGTAGTCTTATATTATATTGAAAAATCACGTTATCTATTTTTGTTCCATGAAATTTGACTATTATCTTCCTGGTAGAATTCATGAATGTGAGTTATGATATTTAATATTCCCAACATATTATATAATTTCCCTTATCTGCGGTGACAGCAAATTATTGCTATTGCATTTGTGTCTGTCTAGAATAAATAAGATGTCTTTATTCGAGGAGGGATCGAGTTTGCTAGTAACACATTTTACATATGCCATAGTTAAGCCAAAGTGTTTTGAGAAGAATTGACCCTGATCCTTCCTCTGAGCTCGGCAGTGCAAGTTTCAGGTGAAAGAACGGATGGCCTCTTCGCTGGCGCTGTAGACAGTAGTGCCAGGAAATTCTTTAACTCCTACAATAGAACTATTCAGAATGATTGACCCGCCGCCCTTCAGAAGCGGCAGAACCTATTGTACTGTAAACAAGGTACTGCTAACGATGACATTGAAGGTATCATTAAAGCCTTTCTCGGTAATGAAGTCAAGTGGCTTACTGAGCTCGCCAGCGGCGCTGGCGCTGAGACGAGCGATTTAGTCATGAGAGTAAAATTACGAACTCAAATAAGATATGCCTCACGCAAAAGTCCACCACAATAAGGACAATTTTCAATCAAATCCATATTCAATCTTTCATTATCGGTAAGCGCATGACAGTGTTGGCATTCTATTATCAATTTTATGTACCATTCTTCTATAGAAGACCCTTGTATTTAGCCCTTTTAATTGTATATTTTTCGTTATATATTAGCAAAGGCTTGGCATAGAAAACCGCGCTCACAAACAGGACGTCAATGCGACCTTTCTCCTTTTTGATCGTCTCGAACGGACGATTTAGGAAGGCAAGATTTCGGCATCACCCTACGTACCAGTGACGTTCTTGCCAATTTCCTTTGCCGCTTTGCCTCCTTACTATGATTTGGTAATTATAGATATAAGAATGCCTAGAGTTAATGGTCTCCAACTATATAATAGATTTAAAGCGATAAGTCCTGATATCAAAGTGCTTTTAGTTTCGGCTCTTGATATATCACAGGAATTAGTAAGTATTCAGTCCGACATGAATTTAGCTTATAATATTCTCAAAAAACCTGTAGAGAGAGAAAAATTCCTCTATATAGTGAGAAGGATACTCACCACTTCATCATGATAATAAGGATTTCAAGCTATATTTTATATTCAGGCGAGATATCAAGGTATATAGACAGGTCCTTGTCCTAACTTGCACAGGCCTTGCGTGTCTATATAGATTGGCAGCTACGATGTTTAGAAATTTCGATTATCATATCGCCAGTATATTTTCTGTCTGCTATTATTAGGCGAAGGGGATTAAAATGTCATGTCGTATCATTACGACCTTAGCTACCTTTGAATGCTATATGTTATAACCAGTCTTCCAAGTTAAGTTGTTCGCTAGCCAGTTGTGATTGAGCCAATCAGTCCAACAAGAAAACATCCTGAAATATGTCCGAATAATTCTGAAGGCCTCGTGATTTCACTATAGAGTAACTAACAAAGTATTTAGAGGCAGCAGGATTGATTGGTTGACTTGTCTAGTTTTCAAATACCGGCAAATCATCAATGGGTACAAAGTCCTTATCGTCAATCTCTACTTCACCATCACCACAGATATCTGAATAATTCGTACCACCATAATCATACAAGTCTACAATTCGCTCTGCCTTCGTTAATGCGCCATTCTTTAGTACACCTATTGCCCCACTATCGAGCCTATGTGCTATAATCTGGTAGTTATCATATGGCGATATAACGCCTAGTTCAATCCAAATCTTGGACATTAATATGTTCCATGTACTTAGTAATAGACACATGCCTATACTAACCTTCCTTACTTCCTTCATGGGTAAGGAATATCAGGCCGCGGCAATGAACCTGACATATTCTCATTCTGTTTTTAGTTAAATAAACGATTAAAAAGTTTAGGAGATATATGGTTATTGGATCTAGCTGCGACAAATCCAAGCCGATATAATTACAATGGATCTGACTTATTGTCCGATATAGCCTGCTTTGGAGCACGGATAGAGTCAGTCATCTACCTATGGTAGCCAACCTATTGTGCAAGTGAGCATTTTATATTTTTAGTTTTTCAAGATTTATTGCTAGTAAAACCATTTCTCTTTGCAGAATTAATATTATATTTAATCATACAATCTGGATTAAAGTTCAATCGTCTTAGCTAGCTGCATCTGTCAAGCCAATTCTTGATTATATCAGACGACTGGTTGTTGATGGTGACGGATGCAATGGATGCAATGTAATTATCCTATCCCATATAACGGCAGGTATAGAGTAAGAGAACTTAACTCCTGTGTTCTCTGAAAAGAATATATCTCAAAGGAAAGTGCATTACAGC
>JARBAU010000036.1 GCA_029237525.1 Nitrososphaerales archaeon
CAAGATTAATTGTAGAAATCACAGAAATAGATTGAATAAATAACGCTGCAGTACAAATTAAGATAAATAATTTCCTTGCCAAAATCATATGTAACGAATAATTGGTTACTGTCATAGTTGCTGTCTCATAAATCAAAGTCATTAAATATTTATTCTATTATATGATTCTCGTAGATGAGAACATCAATTCCTAATTTAGAATGTCGGTTTAGCCAGCACAATTCTGGAGATTAGTATGCCAGGTCTACCATCTTTAGTAGGAAATATTCCGAATTCTTCCAATATACTCATTTATAGGTCATTTCAAAATATGCGATAAGGTCTGCTATTAAATTTAAGAATTGGTCACAAGTAAACTTAGATTTCTGCGTGCATACCTTCAAAGCATTCTATCAATTAAATAAAAATCGCAGATCAGATCGGAGTAATTGCAATTCTCGAATGCAAAAGCTTTTTCTTGACAATGCCAAAATTGATAATTACCTCCCTCGTCATTAGCGCAACTCGTTATGTAGATATGCCAAGTCTTCGAATTGACAATGATTCTAAGTAATACATTGATCTATCTCACTGTGATAGATAGAGTTATGTAAGGTGCAAATAGAATCTGATATTCAGTGTAAGATGCTGAACTTAGATTCCACAATCAGATTGAATAATGGGCTAGAGATTCCCAGGCTAGGTCTGGGGGTCTATCAATCGCCACCTGGAAAATCTACAAGAGAAGCCGTTCAATATGCACTGGAGATTGGTTACAGGCATATTGATACTGCAAAGATTTATGGTAATGAAGCAGACGTCGGCAGAGCCGTAAAGGAAAGCGGACTAAATAGAGAAAAGATCTTCGTAACTACCAAAGTATGGAACAGTGAGCAGGGATACGAATCTACAATAAAGGCATGCAATAAAAGCTTGGAACGACTAGGCACAGGATATATTGATCTATATCTTATCCATTGGCCAGTAAAGGGAGTTAGCAATGAGACATGGAAAGCTATGGAGTACCTATTAAAAGAAGGTAAAGTCAATGCAATTGGCGTAAGTAATTTCATGATCAATCAACTAGAGGAGATTCTTTATGAGTCTGATATTGTGCCCTCAATAAATCAAGTGGAATTTCATCCTTTTCTATATCAGCAGGATCTATTACGCTTTTGCAATAATAAAAACATTCAAGTTGAGGCGTACAGCCCGTTAACAAGGGCAAAAAAACTCAAAGATCGAAATATAATGAATTTTGCAAAGAAATACGAAAAGACAACTGCACAAATTCTTATACGATGGAGCTTACAACACGGATTAGTTGTACTCCCGAAATCTATCCATAAAGATCGTATCAAACAAAATACTCAAGTATTTGACTTTCAAATCGGATCAGGGGACATGGCGTTATTAGATTCTCTAAATGAAGATTTGCAGACAGTTTTCCTAGACTAATCAACTTTTACACTGGACAATCCTAACTATTGATTATGTGATGGCAAATATCTGTCAAAAAGACCGCTGACAGTGAGAATAAACAAATTAAACTTGGTGATACTGGATATAGGGTACTACGAATTATTCAGTTATTTCCTCCGTGAAGATTACTTTACTAATTACACAGTTTTGAAGCCGTTCTATATGCTAATCCATTTGAGAGTTAGCGTGTAAATAGTACATATGGAATAGTGAGGCAATCTGCACTAACTAATAACATGGATTACACGATTAACATGAATAAAAGATGTTGCGAATTATGAGCCAAAAGGCGTATTGGTATCATTATTTTAACAGATAGAAGTGTCCCTAAAAATAGCCGAGGTTGTAGACTAATCAAAATTCAATGAGTTTTTAAATGCTGACATAGAAGTTTCTGTGTTTCTGGTATAAATTTAAATGGAAAGCAGGTAAAATTAGGTGATTACAAAATATTCGTTGCAGACAAATATTTGGCAATTGATCATACACCATTTTTAAATACTTGGTTGTTATGTCAAAGTGACATATGACAAGCCAGGCAGAAAATTCTACACAGGATATCCAGTCTAAATACGACGAATTTCAGAAAGCTTGTAAAACAACACTTCCTAAAGTCGATCGAAGGTTAATCGAAGAATTTCTTTACCGCCAGCAGGATGATCCTAACACTAAACCAAAGTTTTCTATTGAAATCACTACAAAAGAGGGTTTGGATATTCAGAAAATAAAAGAGTTAGTGTGGAACAGAATTGGAGAAATCCCGGATATAGATAATCATGGTACATATTATAGAATTGAGCATGCTTTAACACTTCAAGCTCTGAAGCAATTATCTGATTATGAGTTTGTTTTGAGTGTCAAGGGATCATACACTGGACCATATTATTTCTAGCTACTAATCATTCTCTCTTTATACTATAAGAAGCAGTCACTAGGCTCTTGAAGATTAGAACTCGCATCTTTTTTACAATATGTGAGTCGCAAATCAGTATTTTGATAGGTTGTTCATTTTCATTCTCTCTCATACGCGTATGCGTACATGTCCCAGATAGTAGGCCATTATTGACAAGGCCAGTTAATTTATTAATTGGCTAATCTATCTCGTCAGTTAAATCGATAGATTAGATCATGAATCACTTTACCACTTTATTGTATGTTTAGAATATAGATTTTCCTTATTCCTCAATACGGGATCCCTGACTATGGGAGGGCGTATTCTCAAATTCTTATGTCATTAAAAAGGTTATTGAAGGTGCAATGATAGTTCTATTTCCTTGTGTTGAACCTAGGATGTTGTCAGCACGGATTCAATTGCAATAATCTAGCATATGCCTATCGGTGACCCATCATTCGGAAAAATATGCGTATAAAAGTCTTTATAGTGTTGTAATTGACATTAGCTATACAACCTGCCAAAATATGCTCTGACATGTGGTCTAAGTAAGTAAGAGATTATTAGCATATTGATTGCTATTCCTATTATACTAATTGTGATTTCTGAAACAGTTGACCTGCTATTAGTTCTGTCTTTATTAATCTCAGAGAGAGTAAAAACATCTCCAGCCGTAATCGACACTATTTGAATGATTATCCCTACTATGAGTAAGACCATAGTTAAAAGCCACGCCCAACCTTTGCCCTTGAGCAGTCCGTAAAACATTGTGAGATACGCTATACCCATTACTAAAAATACACTGCCTACAACAGCTGAGAAGATTATGAAAAAACTGGTTACGTCATTAGAGAAATTATTATTACTTGTATTTGTATTCGTGGTTATAGAAATGTTAGTCGGCGATACTGAAGTCAAAATCGACAAAGCAGTAAGAGAAATTCCCAATACAAAGATTAGAATTCCACCAACTATAGTCAAGATGGCAATAATGGTTACCCCCGTTGGTCTCTTCTGTTCTTCCAAAGTATTTCATTTTTTCACTGATATTTAGATTAGAAAAACATTTCGATGTGGTATAGATTATCATCGATTTAGATAATTACCATCTATATAATAGATATATTACAATTTTGTATGTCAAATAGATATTGAATGCCAACTAAATCGACTTGATGTTAACCGACATGACTACTATGCAAATTTTCTGACAATTTGTAACCTTCATCGAAGTTAAGCTTAGAAAAGCTAACCTATTTGTCAGAGTCATTTTTACTATCAGGTTTAATTGTTTTGCAAGTATGTGATATGCAAGTAACGTATGTAAATTGGGCCTAGATAAAAAAAGAATAAAAATTGAATTGGAAGACGAGGAAGGAGGTAAATATAATCTTTCCCTAGAAGGCAATATATCAAAAAGTAAAGTTATGAAGGTTTTTGAATTGATGGATATGCTTGATGCGAGAGGTAAAGATAACGGCCCAGAAACAATAAATCGTGAATACCATCATGGCAGAGAACCATACAAGAAAGATTTGGCGTCGATTGGCGCTCGTATATGGGATATAGTCGAAAATCAGTTTACGTACAATTCATTTACATCCTCAGATGTACTTGAAATATATGAACATGAATTCAAAGAGCCAACACAACTAAGTATAATTTCAACTTATTTATCTCGTTTCTCCGACCGAAAAAAGTTGGAAAGATCTAAAAATGGTAAAGAATGGGTTTATAAAATTCCAAGAAGAACAGCTGAGACTGGGAAATCTTTGTATGAAAGGCCAGAGCCGTTTTCCCAGAGCCCATTAGAACAAGACTTTCAATCAAGAGACATAAATTAGTTAATAAGTTGTTTTTTACTCTAAACTGAATTGCTAATTCAAAATGTATATTTCCTTCTGTTACATATTATATTTATCCAGAATAGTTTTGATTCTAATTTACTTCAATCGTATAACTCAACGTCCAATATTGATTTAACGAGCATCGCTAAACGTTATGGCCCTTTCGTTCGGACAAGTAATAAATTCTTTAAATCGATAGACATGTAGATGAATAGAAGGTACTTTGATATCCACTGTAGATAACATATTTGCTTTTTATTTATTAATTTATTTATTTATTCATTTGTTTATCTGAAGTCAAATGAAATGTTTAATCCCTTCAATTATATATTGAACAGCAATAGCTGCTACAAAAATTGCAAAGACTCTAGTTACTATTGTAGATCCGCGCCTTCCTAACAATCTATAGATTGGATTTATCATAAGTAATACTACATAAGTAATCCCTATCACAATGGCTATTGAAAGCATTGTGGTCACTATTCCATACGTCTGAAATGAAATTATAACTGAAGTGATTGCACCTGGACCTGCCAAGAGCGGAAATGCCAACGGTACTACTCCTGAATCTTCCTTATTTCCAGTCTGTCCGAATCTCCATGCTCCGTGTGTCAACAATTCAATTGATACTATGAATAGTAGAACCCCTCCTGCGATCATGAAACTGAAAATCGTTATTCCAAATAATGATAGGATCTGCGTACCGGCGACTGCAAATACAATGAGCAACGATGCGGCTGTAATTATAGCACTTTTTGAAACACGTTTTCTGTCCGTATCATCCATACCTTTGGTAAGAGCAATAAACAAAGGCACATTACCGATTGGATCAATGACTACAAAGAGAGCAACTGTAGATTTCAACAGATCATTTAATGAGCTATCAATGAAGGGATGAAGATTATTCCATACTACTGTAAATCCATCTAGGAACACTAACATTTTGAAACTATATCCTGTATCCTGTAAATCCATATTCTTTCTTGGACATATATGTTTGAGTATGGACGAGTTTGGAGAGATTTATTCATCACATTAAAATAGTTACTGGAAAGGCCGCTGATCCCTTTAGAGACGATCAAAATTCTCAAAGATAACTTATCTCAAATTAGAAATGTATAGATGTGCGTCAAATTTTTCCTGACTTGAATTTTGCTTTTGGTCATTACTCTCAAATTTGCATTTATCTTATTGTCCTTATGGTTTACTATATAACAACTCTGGCCTTAATTTAGTGAGACACAACTTAGAAATTCCTGTTTATCAGATTTTCAGTTATAGGTTCTTAGTAAATCAATTTGATTCTACAAGTGACGAGTTCCCTAGAAAGTATATAATTTAGGAAGTAGTAAATCAAAAATTAATATATTTTATTATGATATGAATTGATTTTTTAAAAATAAATGAAAAGGATGTATTTAGTTTGGATTGACTTTGTTATTATCCGATTTGAGTACCAGTAATTTCTATGAACCTATTACTATTGCCAAAGCTGATAGCTAATACTCTGTCAGTGTTGCTGCTTTGTACTTGTTGCCAGCTAGCCCCGTGGCCATCTATTGTAACCTTAAATGGTACATCTTGACCTTGATCATTTTTAGCATCGAGGGCAAATCTTGGTATTTGGACAGTCAAGATTCCGCCACTACCACCTGGATTGATGA
>JARBAU010000312.1 GCA_029237525.1 Nitrososphaerales archaeon
AATCCCTATATTCTACTACTAATTCAATATTTCTTAACACAATGGATGACAAAATATTAAATTTCATTATCCCAAGAAACGAAACGAAACTAAAAATCGGGGAACTCAGAACAATACCTCGATACTAATATCTATATCGAATTGTAAATTAATTCGTTCAATATTCTACTAATATGACGATACTTAGATGTTATCAAAGATATCAAAGATATCAAATATTATGTTGACATACTAGTGCATATAAACACTTTCCAAACGTGAAACAACATTCATGGGAGCATACTCATCTGGCAAACCATGCCTGCGATCTAACTTATAATCCAAAACACTAAGACCACATGCTAATGCCTCTAAACCTGTCTTGCTGAGAGCCTGTAAAATTGTTTCATTTACATATTTAATGTCTACATAGTCTGTGTATTGTCCTAGAAAGCTCGGCATGTCGGCATGCTTTATCGGATTCTGAGATCTGTCATAAATTTCGATATCCAGGCTAATATTTTTATTCTTACAATAATCTAATACCCATTGCGCATTGGTCACCTCAGTCTCTAAAGTTAGGGCCTTCTTCTTTTTTTGATATAATATATGTGGCTTAAAATGCTCTATGTCAACTGGATTAGGAACATAAAATGCGTTACTAACCAAAGGTAATAGATCTGGGGTAGAAACTATGACTGCGTCTGCCATACGCTGAGCATTCAAATGGACTCTCAAGATAATGTCTCTAATTCTTCTATAGGTGAATATACCTCTAACGACTAAATCCGATAATTTCGACCTGTGTGGAAGCTTCTGTTTTTTTATTCCACGAACATCTGAACCATGATATTGAAGGATGATCTTTTTTGAAGTCCCGAATTCTTTTCGAAACATGGAAACCATATCGGCCCTACTGTGTATGTGTAGAATATCTGCAGAGCGCGCTTCATATAAGCTTCTTTGAATAAAATCCTCTTTTATAGTTTCAATAATAAATTCATTATAAAACCTGCCAATTCCATATTTGTCATATTCTCTAGCCATGATTGCCTTTGAATTGTGTCCTCGTAATTTCTGATATTTTGCCAGGACAAATGCTACGCCAGCCTGATCCCACACGTGAAGAATTCGCAAATTAAATACCTCCTGTTGTCTGCATCACATTCTAAAATTCCAAGAGTTACAAACAATAGCAGCTGAATGGCCACGAATTATTAGTTTTTGACTATTTCTTGTTCTATTGAACCTCTTGGGATCTAAATGTATAGTCATCCTGAGATGATTATAGGTCAGCTTTACTAACTTATTTAAAATCTGTTAATAAGTATAAGTATATTTCACTAATCAATAATAAGGCTCTTTACTTGTAGAACATTGTAAGTTCTTATTAGTTGATACATAATTTTACTAGGCATTATATAGTAATAGAAAATCCATCGCAATCATGATACAATTCTTTACTACAGCTACTTTTGTTCCGTCAATAAGGATTATTCTATCATATCATTAACTGTAGGACACTGTACTAAACCATTTTCATCTAAAAGGCTTCACTTAGCTGATTAAAAGCTAAGATAAGCGAAATACATTTACTTTGTAAGTGACCATTTGCTCCATGTAACGTAGACCAAGGGACCACTCCTGCTTCTGTATTTAGGGGTATGTTATCATTCTTATTTGAATATTTATTTTAGAATTTGTCTAGAAATTTGTAACGGTCAATATATTGGCTTCTGCACACATATGCCAAGATGTATTTTTAGATTTTCTCTGCCTTTCTTACTAAACAATGGACAGCCTTTCTTACTAAACAATGGACATATATACAGTCGACTCTAGATTTGGACAAGTGGGTGTCCCTGGAACTAAAGAATATTGGGAAGGCAGACTAAAGAGCACATATGATCTCCACGGAACTGGCTTCATTGGTTTAGGAAGACACTACAATAGTTGGATGTATAAAATCAGAAAAGAAGTAGTTCTTCGCAAAATGAAGGCACTCCACATTGATTTTACTAATGTGAGTGTTCTAGATATAGGCTCTGGAGTCGGCTTTTTTATAGATATCTGGAAAGAACTTGGTGCAAGGGTGACAGGGATTGATCTAACCAATGTAGCTGTGAAAAATTTGAAACTAAAATATCCTACTGATGAATTTTATACCGTCGATATAGGAGATGATCTAAACGAATCGCTTGAGAATAGAAAATTTGACATTGTTTCGGCATTCGATATATTATTTCATATTGTTGATGATAATCGATATAAAAAATCCATTAAGAATATTCATTCTGTTTTAAGGCCACATGGTCTCTTTATTTTCTCAGATAATTTCATTCATGGGGAAGTTGTTAAGTCTACTTATCAAGTCAGTAGACAACTTAGTACAATCGAAAATATATTAGCTCAAAATGAATTTGATATAATTGATCGTTGTCCGATGTTTTTTTTGATGAGCACACCAATAGATACAACATCACCCGTCGCTAAGCTCTGGTGGAGATTCATTCAATCTTTTCTTGTGCGATATGGTGATGTTGCAGGACTGTTAGTTGGTGGAGTCTTGTACCCATTGGAATCCGTATTGGTAAGAGTAATGAAGGAAAGCCCTACCACCGAAATGATGATATGTAGACTGCATAGTTGAGGCTCCTATGTAGAACACCAATAACAGAAAGACTAGGATAAGGTTTTTATTAATAAATGAGAGTTCGAGTCGAAAAATACCTAAAAAGTTAATATCACAAATTTGGGAATGTTCGTTACGTTAAGGTTATGGTTTGCTATATTTATTTGAATAATCTTTACTTTCCTTTTAAATTTAGATGGTATAATACCTATATCATAGTATGCGAAGTTTAATTTTATTCCTATTAGATACGTTACAATATTGCGAGGATTATTCCTTTCTTGCTTTCTTTAATACTTTCATAGGAAACAAAGGCATCAAGTAATTCGTAGACATCAAGTTGATTATGTAATATTAAATCTATAATAGAATCTACGTTATAGTCCTGGTCGATCGCTGATTAAGAGCTCTCTGTATATGTAATAGTCCTGTCAAAATAATTGCGCTCGGTCCTTCAACTGTTCTTTCCTACAGTATTTAAAAATACTCTGGTTTTTGAATAACTTCCAATTTCCTGTCATAAGGACTTCTTTAGCAATAATTTTTTATTCATAGATCTAAATATAAACTATTTTAGTTGATAGATAATGATAGATATAATTATGTTGAAAATATTGTAGTTCCATCTTTCTAAGATATAGTCTAATACGCAATAAATGGTTGGATTTTTGACTTATTCAGTATGTAGAGATGCCTTAAACGTAGGATCCACTACTAGTATAGAACTCAAATTAGTTTTTTTATGTGATGTCAATAATATTCTATTGATGTATTGTTAAACTAAAAAATCAATTATACGACATCTTTGTTACCTCTATTAATAACACTTTATAGAATTTCAAAAGTGCCTAAACCGGTGCAAAGATATTGTCTCAATACTCATGTTGCAGTAGAGAAACCCTCTGATTGTAATCAGATAAAAGAATCATCATTAACTAAACAGTAGTCGAGTTGAGCACATTCATTCGGAATTCTGAAAAAAATAAAATGTTAACGAGATCGATTAAATCAGTCAGCTTACCTCAAGCTCTTTAATTCTCTCAGATATACCTTGCTTTTCTTTATCTAGCTCATCTTGATACTCTTTCAGCAAAGCAATACGTTCCTCTTTAGTAAGAAAGCTCCTGGCTCTCTGAAATCCCGATCCGGAACAACCACAACCCAAATTTCTATTCACCTCCTTATCTCCTTAAACATATTGGATATACGATATATCATCTTCGATGTATTTATATATATCGCATACCCAATATATTATACGGTCATATGAGGTCATTTTCTAATGATAATGGTAGTTATTGCTGTGACATGAGGGGTATGTTAGGCTTCCTAATACTATTCTTACTCTCAAAAAAGCCAATGCATGGACAAGAAATTGCAGAAGAAATTGCGAGAAGAAAGGGGGAGAGACCGAGTCCTGGCACCATCTATCCGGCACTAAAGAGCCTCAGAGAGATGGGATTTATCGCCAGCGACGAAAGAGAAGGGAAAACAATAGTCTATACACTTACGGAGAGAGGCAAAAATGCGCTTAGAATTTCCAAACGGAGATTTATAAGAACTTTCCTCGGAGTTTTCCCTTAATTCCACAGTTTCAAAATATAGTTCGTAGCAGAATTTGTACAATATGTAAATAATAGAATGACGAAAAGTACTATGTAGGCTTTAAAGTGGTCTGTAAAGGCATTTGCATCCGACATAAAGCAAGGAAACCAGTAGGTTCAGGCCGTTATGTTAGTGGACAAAAACGTTGTCAGATATGTGAGTTATTTATAGAGTGGGCAGGATTATGGTGTCCATGCTGCGGCTATAGATTGAGAACCAAGCCTAGAAATTTAAAGTACAAAACTAAGCTTAGGGCAAGAACTAAAGATCGCATGGATGTAAACAAGTTCCTTCTGCAAAAGTCAACAACAAATAGGCTATGAGCCACCATTATGGTGTTGGTATAGTCAATAAATATCATTTTGAACAATGTTATTTATGCTAGAATACGAGAATCCTCTAGTAACTGATCTGCATAGAAAAATCCCGATGACTAAGCAGAAGATGGGGTCAACCCCTTCAATAACTGCATTTAACGATCGAGATCGTTATGGAACTGGGAAACAGAAAGAAAAATTAAAAAATAATGTCTAACATCTATGGATCTTATAATATCATAATCTACTCTTCAGACACTAATGTAGTAAGGATTACAGCAATATATATGCAAAGCAAATCCTGATGGATACTAGCATATATATTCAATAATTTAAAATCAGGTGTTAGTACGATAATTTATAACGAGAAGCCCAGGGCATCTGCACACTCCCACTTGTTTTGTTAACTCTATTATTCGAATAGCATATTATTATATCATATACTCTCCAATCTAATATTGAGGCTTTCAAAACATTGAAAACTTGTCATGTCTGTAAGGGAGCAGGCAAATTACCAGTAACGCAAGTCCCAAATGCAGAATCAGATGGTGAGGAGACAGCAGGTGATTGTCCAACCTGTAACGGTACAGGGAAATTAGATGACGATTGAGATGATTTAAATTAGATTAGCCAATTAATTAGTCAAAAATCAGTTTGAAATGTATCCAATGATGTTAAGGCAACTGATCTACACCACCGTTTGTCTGATTCTAGAAAGATTAGTAGTAGGCTTTATTTCATTTATTTATTTACTTTCTTTACCTATCTATCAAAGTACGACGAACTTAACCAGGGATTTTAAATCGAAATAAATGAAAATATATCAATTATTTGATTCAAGATTGTGTATATGCTCTGGCTTTTTTCTGGTAGATAGAAATGCCTATTTGACCATATATAAAATCCTGCATATATTCACGAACTAATTTGCCTGCGAAATCAGGCCTACAGATTATTCAAACGTCTTCGTAAAAAGACTCTGCTAATACTACAGAATTACCCACTTTAGTTCGAAAGGACGTTATGCTATCGTCTAGCATCGGATCTTAAGTAACTTGCATGCTTGATATACCCCATTCGTAGTTAAATATAAAGCAGCCTCATTCATATCCCAAACTCTCTTAAATTGATTAAAATTTGTAGCTAATATATTTTTCTGCTGAGCAGCCAATCGTACTTAGAATTGGAACGAGTAGACTAAATTTGAATTCATGATACCTCAAGATTAGTTATTGAAGGTCATATTATGTAGTCGAAATATTTGATTTCGTAGAAATATAAGTGGGTTTTTACATATCGAATCATAATAACATCTTTTGAAAAGAAGATGATCTAAATATGAAAGCAAAGTGTGGTCATATAGTTAGGAATGAAGAAATATCATATGTAAATGCACATTATGGTTTATGTAGGCAATGTCATTCAAATTTTGTTTTTCTTGTTGAACTAGAAGGTCAGTATGGGAAAAATGCCTTAATAGAGTACTGGTTTGCTATGATACTCTCCAATCTCTCAGAGAATAGAGAAAAAACAAAATGTCTTCTTGATCATTTGATCGATTATTACCAAGATAAATTAAACAACGGCTCATCGTCGTATGATGAAGCATACATACAGAAGATGATGTTTATGCTGCGTTCATTGCAAAATCCAAGTGATGAAAAATCCTTAGTATAGCTTTGCAAATAACAATAACAATACTGGCAGATTCTGCTAATTCTAAATTGAAAGCTGCTTACGCAAATCCATTCCGTGCCCTACATTGGCTTGAAGAGTCAATTAATTGACCACCGCAACCACAATATAGAATTCAACTTTAAGAATTTTATAGGCTTATTTAGCCAAAAACAGATCGTGTCCCTGATAGCAAAGTATCATCTTGAATACCCCAGCAGTGAGTGAGTTACACTTAGTTACCAATCCACTAGGCTATAGTTAAACAGTTACATACATTGATAACGAAGAAATAAAAAAATAGAACCGTCGTCAAGAGATACGTATAGATGATCTAAGATGACTTGCACTTATGATATCCAAACAATTGTTACGAATGTGTTTGATATGGACGCCATGTCAAAACCCTATCTTCATCAACCTCAAGTTAGTTGAATCTTGAAATGGTTACGAATCAAGAAGACTAAGTTCCATTTGTATTACAATGTCAGCAACAGTGGGGATCCTAGAATTGGATATAGCAATGTTGTTTGATGATGTGCTTGATTAGTGGTGTTGGTGCATTCTTGATGTACAATCAGCCCACAATAATCTCTACGACTAACAAGTGACCCCATGACTGTAAAATGGAAAAAAGAACTAGTAAACTTTACTACTTTACTACTGATATGATCAATCTCAAAATTATGGTGTCAAACACTTGCGGGCATATGATAGAAAAGTAGAAAAAAACTAGTCATGGTGACCCGTAGTAATCGGAGTGATCCAAACTTTGCATTGCTGATGTGCTGCCAATTGGTGTCTATTGCATATGGGCCTTGTAGAATTTATCTTGATGGGTGACACATGCTAGTTTGCCGCTATCACCTAAATTCTAATATAAGGCTTAGTTCTCCGTAGACCACATGAACATATCATCACTATCGCTACATAAATTTATTAATGAAGCAAATCAGCAGCTAAACAGCTAAATATTATGAATTCATTTACGTGATATTTGATCAGGCACCATGAAATTCATTTTACTTATTATATTACTAATTGCGATGTTATTTACAGCAAAAAATAGCCTTGGTGCAAAGATGGTTATTTTGAGTTTTGATGACAGCACTTTGGGTCAATATACTGTCGCTAAACCGATCTTAGATAAATATGGCTTCAAAGGTACGTTCTTTACAGTCTGCAATTTTATTGGAACAGATGGTCATATGAATTGGACTCAGATAAAAACCCTACAAAAAGAAGGCCACGATATTGAATCGCATAGCATGAATCATACACATTTGTCAAAATTATCAGATATAGAATTGCAGTATGAGATAGGTCAGTCTAGGCAATGTCTAGCTAATCACGGGATTAACTCAACTGTCTTTGCTTACCCATTTGCTGATGGTTCTGATAAACCAAATGTAGTGAAGATGGTTTCTAAATATTATACCTTAGCTAGGGCTGGAGATGATCCAATTCAATCATTGAAGTCGGTTAACAGATACTCCATTCATGCCTTGACTCAGTCAGGCCATAAAGATTCTGCTAAGTTTACAAAATTTGTAGAAAATGTAAATCGTGCTAATTCGACTACATTCGCAAGTATTAAATTTCATACATTTGTTAACGATACAAAAAGTAAAGGTAGGATTTCAACTAGCTCACAATTGTTTGAACAAGAAATGAAATATTTACACGATAATGGCTTTAAAGTTATTAGAATTAGTGAGTTAGGTTTTAGTCCTACAAATGATATGCTCTATGTAAAAACAGATCACAATAATGTTAATTCTAGATCTTTGCAGTATGAGAGCCTAGATCAAGAATATAAAAAATGCATTATTTAATAGCTCCATGATCAACTACTATACATATTCATTCTCCAAACCCACTACCAACGAATAGGTTAGCCATTCAATTTATTTGGATATGTTTTATGAAGTTAAAACTGAATTATATTTCTTGTCAAGTTAAATATTGAAGTTAGCACTACCATCAAGAAAAATTAATTAAATGAATACATGCTAACCCATCCAAGATTAGGAATCGAATTCCTTTATAGTCTACTTAAAAAGTAGTTCTGAGTATAATGTGATATATACGTCATTCCCATAAGAAAGTTATGTAGCTTAAGAATAGTCTCGAAGTCAATAAATTGAAGTTGATTAGTTATTCCTATTCCAATAGAAGGAATACTTTAATTCTCTAACTTAAATCCATATTTCTATTAACGAATGTATTTATAATTTCATGTAGAATAATTTTCTATTCGAATTGAGGTATATGGTGTCATTTTTATTTATATTTATATTTATTTTTTCTATGTTTGTTGGATTTTATTTTTCTATTATTATTCCCAATTACCAATCTTTTGCACAAAAATCAAGCCCATTGACGACAGAAACTGTACCTACCAATATAAATAACATCATTACGCCATCTTCGACAAAATTAGACACCGTTGGAACTAGCGTGGGGAAAGTCCCCAAAATAAAGATACTATCTCCGCATGATGGTCAAAAAGTTACGATAACTAATGATAACCTTGTTATCTTTGGTACTTCATCAGATGATAGGTTGAAGGATTGTAAGGTTTCAGTACTTTTGAATGGAATTAGGCCATATCAAAATACTCTTGCGGCAGGAAAATATGGAGCCAATGATTATTCCACTTGGAAATACAAATTAGAACCGAACTATACTGTACTTAGAGAAGGATCTAACAAATTAACGGCAAAAGTTGCATGTCATAACATCCCTCACGATCTGAATAAATGGACAAGCATAGCTCTCACTGGCAGCAAAGAAGAAGTTCACAGAAATACCACTGGTGAAGCCAAACTAGTGTCATTGGGAGTCTATACTAAAATTGATAAAAATCCAATAAGTGCAGGGGACATTCAGACTATTACTGTAAAGGTTCTTGATCCAGATTCTAAAAATTCAGAGATTAGAGGAACTAAGGTGCATGGAGAAATACTAGATTTATTATTGTTTCCACCTTCTTCCTATTCCTCTAAAAATTTAAATGCAGTTGTAGAACAATTTGATGGTAACACAGATAGAAACGGTGAAGTTTCATATTCGTGGAAAGTACCACAAAATACTCCGATAGGTACTCCATATATAGTAAAAGTAGACGCATCATCTGACAAATACAGTGGGAGATCAGAATCAAATATATTTACTGTAAAATCTTCAAATAGCGATAATGTCTTTATTTTAGCTCAGGCCAGCAGGAACTTTACTAACGGTTTGAATGATAACATTAAGAATTTTACTCAGGAAATATTCAATGAAGTTAAAAGCAGCCTGAAGAAGAACCTATGATAAAGACAAGTACACAACAGTACCGGTTATGCTTAGATTTGTGCATTTGCAGATCTTAGGATCGGCCTCGATGGACTATTATGTACATTCTCACATGTGATGTCATAACAAATCGAATAAGTTCTGCCGCACGCTGGCAAGAATTGAATGGGAACCCAATTATTTCTTACATACATATAAGTTGATTGTGAACGCGAAATTATTTGTAATGCACTAGTCTATAGAAAAAAAGAGATCATTTGACTATAAGAATATCAAGCCGTTAGGGATAAATAAGTATTAAGACTAGATTAAACTGCCATAAATGGCCAATTTTAGGTCAATGAATTAATAATCGGCTAATAATCATCATTCATTCTTTAGAAGATATATTCATGCAATGCTGCAATAATTTAGTCTATAATTTCTATTGTCTATTGTAAGTTCTGTGACTCTCACTGTATCAAGTCTGAAAGGAAGGGAGCATTGAAATCGATTCAGAGTTAACTACAACCGGCATTCTATTTAATAGAAATCTCGATGTGAGCAGAGCTTTGCTTTTGAACATCTTGTCGACTAGCCATAAGATATACTCCAATTTTAATTTCAAATCCTGTTATCTTTTCACATAGCTCAAATTCACTCATTTTTGGTATATCAATATCAGTTGCAAGATGAGCGAAAAAAACCGGCAAGACGATAATAAAACTTATCTGTATCTTTCAGTCACACAATGGTTAATTTTATGCCAGACAATAATTATGAAAAAACGGTCGATATCATTTTTGGTAGATGGAAAAGTCAGATACTATATACTGGAGTCAAACTAGGAATTTTTGATTGTATAGCATTGCATGTCAAAAGTGCATATGATGTAGCAAATGCACTCGGACTTGATAATAAACTAGCTTACAGGCTTTTGAGAGCATTATCTACTATGGGATTTCTAAAAGAAGAAAATGATCGTCGGGGGTTCTCAATAACGTCACAGGGCGAATTACTTCGCAAAGATCATCCACAAACACTAAGAGATGTAATATTACTTGAAGAAGGACCGGAGCACTACGCTATTTGGAAATATCTACCAACAATGATAAAGGATGGTAAACAAAATTCTTTTGTACGAGAATTTGGCTGTAAAATATTTGAATATAGAGATAGAAACCCAGATTACGCGGAAGTATTTAATAAAGCAATGAGCAGTTATTCTTCTGCTCAAACTGGCTGGGTATTAGAAGCCCTTGATAATTATGATTTCTCGAATATACATCATATGTGCGACATTGGTGGAGGGACCGGTCATTTACTCGGTAATTTACTCGTAAAATACCCTCACATGAAAGGAACAGTACTAGAATTAGAGTCGGTAATCAATAAAAAAGAATTATTGTTAGCCCCCATGTTAAATGTAAGTGAGCGGTGCTTTTACATAGCTGGAGATATGTTTTGTAGTAATAACAATAGTCAACTTCCTTCTGTAGATGCATATATAATGAAAATGATTCTTCATGACTGGAATGATGAAGAATGCGTAGTAATTCTTTCTAATATTTATGACTCTTCTCCCAGTCATGCAAGATTATTTATTGCCGAACATTTAGTGCCTAATCCCAACATACCACATTTTTCAAAACTCTTTGATATACACATGATGTGTGTCGCTTCTGGAAAGGAAAGGACTCTTGATGAATATTCCAGTCTACTGGAACAATCAGGCTGGAAATATATCCAAACTCACCATCCCAAACAGCAGAACGGATTAATTCAAGTAATTGAAGGGAGTAAACTTTGAGCCGTAATCAGTACTGCAAGAGTCACAAGCATCGATTCTGGTATTTTGACCTATACCTATAATTATTTCATAAATTTCCTTATGGTCCAACTTTCCATCCACTCCCCAAAATAGCAAGTTAATGCGTTTATAGACAATCTTTCTAATTGGACAAATCAATGAGCTTTTTTCAATATAAATCCAGCTGAATAGTATGTTTTTAGAATATTTTCTTTAGATGTAAGGACGATGTTGTAATATATTCGGTTCGCAGGTGCCCTCTCATTATTATCTTTCCATAAAAAGGCAAATCTAACAATTTTGGCCACAGAAGTGATAATAATTAGTTAGCAGTAGCATTATCGTGGTATGAAGCAGTATTATTATAGGAATAGAACTGACATAATGGTATCCATCTTAGATGTTGCTAATGGTAATGAAGTAAGGCAAATTGAAATCTTGAATAAAGCGAAAATTACCCATGCCATATTCAAAGAATACGTATTATTCCTGATCCAATATGGCTTGATAGAGTATGTACGAAACCGAGAAACCTATAAGACTACGGCAAAGGGTATGGATTTTTTGTGTATATATAATAAGATGAAGGCATTGATCTTACCTCATCCGTCAGACCTACTCTCAGACACTTTTATTCCAACAATAATCAAGCGAAAATTCAGCAAGCCATACCAAAAAAACGTGTGGTGGTATTCCATCATTATTGTATTCCTTTATCTGTCCCAAACCCTTCATACTAGCTAACTTTTCAGCGTGAGTTATAGCCTAATCCAGCTTTATGAAATTCAATTACTTAGCGGTTTAGGGTTTTGTTGTTGTTATCCGTATCTGCTTCAATCTCAAAGTCCTGCATAACAGCCGGATAACTCGTTGCAAATACTTTAAGATATATACTATATAATAAATGAGATCCGCCGCTTGAGATAATTGATGTTACTATATTAATTATGTTATCCAGTATGAATGTGAGGAATAGAGTTAAATTCGATTGGAATACAATGTGAAGCGAAAAATTAGTTCTGGTGCATTTGGAACTATATATGAAATAGAGGATATGGGCAATGGAAATAAAACCTACGCATTAAAGGAACTCACGAATATAAATTTAGTAAGCAAACAACGTTTTGAAAGAGAAGTGAAGATACTTTCTGAATTGGATCATCCTAATATTGTAAAAATTTTTCAATGGAATAGGGCAGGTGTGCCCCCTAGCTTTAGTCCTTACTATATAATGGAGTTTCTAAGTGGCGGCTCCCTTAGAAAATATATAGATGAAAAATTCTCTATTATCAAGAGTAATAGCAATGGGAGTGGTTATACAGATCTAAATTTATTTGATAAGAGATGGACTTTTAGGACAATAATTTTGCCGATTTGTAATGCTTTATCACAGGCTCATAGCTCCAATGTCTTCCATAGAGATTTAAAGCCAGAGAATATTTTATTTACAAATGCTACAAGGTCCGAAATAAAAATTGCAGATTGGGGACTTGTTAAAGGACAGGACTATAATCCTAATAATACTAATAATAGCAATCATCACAGCAACAAAGTAGACCACGACAAACTAACCATAATTGATAAAGAATCATTAGAATTAACTGCTGTAGTATCTGAAGGAAACATCGGTGGAACTCCAGACTATTGTTCTCCGGAACAGTGGTTTGCTACGATACATAAAGATACACCTATCGATGCAAGAACCGATATTTTCTCTATAGGTGTTATATTTTATGAACTGATGACTGGAAGACGCCCGCCCACCTATGATCGTAATAATGCTGATATGCATAGGCTACAGATAAATCCACCCTCAAAATTTAACCCAACAATATCCCCAGAGCTTGATAAATGTATACTCAAGATGATCGAGTTGAAACCAGAAAATAGACATCATTCAGTTTGGGACTTGATGTCAGAAATAGAAACATTATCAGATAATTCATTAGGATAATGAATGGTATGAATTAAATACACATTCATACACTTGATAACCATTTTTCGATATAAATTATGTCTTGTTACCGTATAGGTGATAGATAATAGATAATAGATAATAAGTACTTTGCAAGATACATGGTCGTGGTTTATTAAATATCCTCACATCTGGATTAAAATTCACCAGCTCCAAATACGTTCTTATAGAAGCTATCTCCGCCAAAAGGATTCTATTTTCACTACAATATAAACTGAAATGTGACCCCGGGTGTACGAATGATCTTGAGACTGTCAATCATATTACCATCTGATACTTGGTAATCCACAATTATGGGCTCTGAATCCATACTCTCAAATATCTTTTAACTCATACTGAATGTCCAGACTTTCTGACTATTTCTTGTATTCCTTCGGTCGTGGTATGACCAGGATATACGGAATTTTGGGCTAGATATCCTGCCTAGATCCAAAGTGAATAAATTTATGCACATGCTCTTTTTTTTATCTTATTTGTGGTTTGTGCATGCTCAATATGTTAATGAGTTAGCATAATGCGTCTCATATCCTTCAATTTGCAGTTTAAATTCTGAATATAATAATCTTCCAGTGCTGGCAATTACAGAATGAATGAAGAATCAATTACGACCAATTCATCTTCGACATACTTTCGCTAAATAGACAAGGAACAACTTTTCCACCTAGTGCAGGATGGGCAAATCCAAGCTATAATCAATTTTGACAATTTGCGCGGTCTGCAGTTTTTTATTTGTTTATTTGATTCAATCCACCACATATTCTTATAGGACATATCATTACTTAATTGTCAGATGTCGAAACTTAATACGCCTGAAGAATTTCTCGACTCGCAAGTAAAAGAATTCAATAACGGAAATGTAACTTTCTTGATTACACTCTATGAAAACGATGCATGCTTTGCTTCTAAACCAGGAGAAGTTGTTAAGGATCTAGACGATATACGACAATCTTTTCAAAGCCTTGTGGACATGGGAGTAAAATTATCAGCTAAAGTCAGGACTTTACTTAGGGCAAGCGATCTTGCTCTGTTAATTACGGAATGGTCGATTAATGGGATCGAGCGCGATGGCAAACGGGTTAACCTCACTGGAAGAGGCACTGTCGTTTTACGTCAACAAGCAGATGGCTCTTGGCGAATGGTAATAGAAAATCCCTGGGGCACAGACTAATTCACAATCTAGCGCGGAAACTACTAAACACTAGTATGATAGGCAGGATCTCTGATTTTCTATTATGACAATGGTTTTTAAATGCGATGCTAACTTCTATTTTAACCCACTCTGTATTTTCTAATTTTTCTAATATTTACTATTGCATTATATAATTAAGATGAGAATATTTTTTCCCATTTGACTAGCTGCTGTCAAACTCCAATAGTTCTAGTACAAAATAATTATAGCTCATTGTAACAGCAACAAACAAGGTCTAATTAATATATCTACTATAAAATCTGACAATTATTTAGAATAGTCAATGTCAGATTGCAGGATATTGGGATGTCATAGAATGATTCAATATTCCCGAACAGAGCGATCTCTGAATGTTAAACTAAAAATATGTAAAGAAGGTGTACATTCCTGAACAGTAAGCGTGTGACTTTTCTGAATGTATAGAATAAAGGTCACATAGATACGTCACAACTACCATTCAAATTTTTATTTCCAAGACGTAATTATTCATGCATAACCTAATCTGATTCCATGTTACTAATACCAAATAACTTCGTAGGTACTTGCATAAATTAATTAATTAATTTAATTATTGATAGAGTATCATCCTATATATGGAGGGAGGTTTTCTGACCCAAAGATATAGAACAGACCATCACGTGACCCCAAAAACAACATATTACTCGCAATAGCAGCTGAAGAATCTATCATATTCATAGTAGGAAATTTCCATGTTTGTTTACCAGTGTTGATATCTATACCGTAGACATGCGAATCTAGTGAACCCGTGAACAATACATCATCGTATTCGGATATAACAGGTGATGACCAAATTTTGTCGTCTGTTTTATAGTCCCATATCATCGAGCCGTCTTCGGTTTGAAGACAATAAATTTTCTGGTCTGATGCTGCAAAGAAGACCTTGTCTCTAATTGAAGCTGGAGATGCCGTTACTGGCTTTTCAATGTTCTTATTCCATTTTATCTTCCCACTTGATCCGTTCAAACAAAAAATTCCCCCATTAGAAGTACCTATAAACACTGAGCAATATTCACTTTCTTTGCCATAAAATGATAAACATGGCGATGATGATCTAATCTTTCCATTCAGTTTGGTTTTCCAAAGTAGTCTTCCATCTAAATCTAAAGAATACAACAACCCATCATCAGAACCTACGAAAATGTGTCGTCCATTATACGATGGTGACGACCAGACTTCGCCACCTGTCTTGAATTCCCATACAAGGTCTCCACATTTGACGTCAAACATGTAGATGTAGTTATTCCTACATCCAACTACAACCTTCGTTCCATCGCCAACTAGACACGGTGAGGAGAAGATATCACCAGTCACTTCATGGTGCCATAATCGAGATCCATTCTTAGTATCTATTCCGAGAATAAAATTTTTGCCCATAAAAGATGTATCGTTGAACCAAGTATCATAAGTAGCAGCTATCAAAATGCCATTATGTACAACTGGAGAAGAGACAAAGGGACTGTAGGAGATTAAATGCGATCTTTTTTGTTTTTGAAATGGATTTAATGCGAAGATTCGTCCATTCATCGTTGCCACATATATTTCGTTGCCATCGAATACTGGAGAGGATACACTTGGTCCAATTTCTGTTACCCACAAAAGTGAAGGTTTGCGAGGTATGCTGGATGCTGATACTCCATTTCGCATTGAATTTCCTCGAAACATGATCCATGAGCATTTATCAGAAATTGTCAATGATTGTTCATCGCTCAACGAAGATATTGAGGACATTCACTTACTAAAGAATATCTTTGATTCGGCACTAATGAAGCCCATTGGAATTTTTATTCATAAAATATGAACAATATTTACTAGATTTAAATTCGTACAACTACCTTTATAAATTCAAAAATCTTGAGGAATTTTGAGTCAATCTGTGATTAGGGTGCTTTTCCGTAACATATATTGAATCAATCAGCTGTAATAATTTACGCGTAATATTCCAAATAAGTTAGATGAGAATACATAATTATTTGTACATCCAATTTAAGTGAATAGGAAGCTATGCCCTGCCCCCTTCAGGACTGAATTCGCCGCATTTTAAAGATATACCAAAGGTTGTCAACATGAGAATCGCGCAGTTTTCCATTGCCTTGCACAATAGATATTTTCAGAGACAAAATATTAATTGTTGATTGGGAGAGCGTCACTGGAATCTGTCTGTATAATTTCATAAGGTTAGATCTGATAGGATCACTCCTACGTTGTTCCCGTCTGATCGGTTTGCAGCAAATTTAGGCAATATCCAAAGTAATTGTTAGTATGCCTATATAGATAAGACATTCAAGGACTACACTTTACTCGTATTTGAATTGCAACATATCACATTATTGAAAATGCTATGAGTTTTATGATCTTCCATTTATTTCATATAACTCTCTTACTGCATGAACACAACTCAGCCAATTTCCATTAGATATCTCTGAACATTCTTATCAGTGGGTGGATCTATGAAAATGCATTCATAACTATTTCAGAATCCAGATGTAATCGGTCTCCTTGCCAAGAACATCTCTTGATAAGCCAACATTATTATTTAGGAATGACAACGATTTGTCTTGAGTATTATTGAATAACATTATTCCGTAGTAAACCCAGCGACCATCAACAGGTCTTCCTATACTAGAAGACTTCCAAGCAATACTTTGTCCATCGGGGGTCTTGAGTGTTCCATTACCTGTGCTCTGGACTAATTTATCAGATAAGTAAGTATCTATGTAAGTCTGATCGTTAGTAATGTTTCCTACACTCTTTAGGAATCCTCGATCAAAGAAATGTGTTTCTGTCATTCGGTGAGGAGTTAATGTTAAATTCTTTGCTGATAGGAAAGTGGTTGTATTGGCATTATAAATCGAATCTGAGGGGTTCAAATGCACACTATTAAGTCCATTTATACTCTGAGGAGGCAACTCCGCATGTACGATTACAAAAGAACTAGTCAGAAATAGACCTCCTGTTGTAGATGCGACAATTAAGAAGACAGACAGACAGACATAATGATAAATATTCTATCCTTTTCAAACACGCTTGTTAAGATGACATGATTTAAATAGATTTCGCGTTATGGAAGACTATTTCTAATTGATAATCTTTCCTTCAGATATTTAAAAGTCTCAGATATTGGAAAAAAGATTTTTGAAATAGAACCTATCCCTAAAATAGATAGACAAATAGCTCGAGACCTTGTTCCTCATAATTGTGAATTGTGATCGGGCTATGTATGTATGTATGTTCCAACTGTTAGAATAAGGACTGACAGGTTATGGGATGAAATTTGGATGATATTTCCAATCGAGAAACTAAAGAATACTATATAAGGTCAGGCAGTATCATTTAGGAATGTGTCACATATTCCACATAGAGGAGGATAACAAACAATAGCAGATGACACTAATCACAAATATCCTATAAGAAGATGGGTTATAGAAAGAACTAACTCCTGACACAATAGGTTCAGATAACTTTTGGTCAGATTTGAAAAGAAGTTAGAAAACTATTTTTGCGTTGATATCTTTGGGCTGTCGTATTCTTATTTACGGGAGGCGAAACGTAAAGATGTCGCTTTGGTGAGGCTTCTGTGGGTCATAGTAAGGACTATATCCGAATTGCCGTCCTGCTTGAGCTCCCACCGGATAACAGATGCAGGTTCTCCATGGGCGAACATTTGATTAGGCGAGATATGCCACTCGTACTCGAAAACGCGATAAAGATCCAAGACCGGAATATCTCCAGTCACATGCGATCCTGATACAGTTTTGACAAGATCGATTGAACCACTTTTGTACCAGTTGAAGGTTCCTTTGTAATCGGGTACCATCTGAATATCTCTTTTGAGTCTGTAATTGCCTTCCAGATTGTTTCTTTTGGATGAGAAAGTCGTCGTTCATATGTTGATGTTCCGTAATCGTCTTCAATGGTTATTGTTCCTTTAGATCCTATATTCGATATTTTTTGTCACGTTTCTCATTTGTAGTTAAGTGCCGTTGCACGTTTTCATTTTTTATTTCAACGGTTTTCATCTCTATATCAGTACTGTTATAGATACTTATTCTTAAGGAAGCGCAACTTTCATTATCGGACATCTTTATTACCCATAGTTGTAATAATGAATGTATGACTCTGGATGGAAAAGAGAATGATACTTGATAAAAGCGATCTTATTATTCTTCCCACTTTAGCTAGGGATTGTAGAACTTCCTATAGCAACATTGGCTCACAGATTGGTTTAACACCAAAGAGTGTTAAGGCGAGAGTGAAGAAGATGGTACGTAGCAGAGTCATAGAAAAGTTTGTAGTTAGAGTTAACCCTGCAGCTTTTGGCTATAGAACAGCTATTGTGTTGATAAGGACTGGAAACGCAATAACTAAAGATGACATCATCCAGCGTATTAATGAATTTGGAGATCTTGTATATCATGCACATCATATGGGAAGGACTACTGTGGCTGCCATTATCATCAAAAAACCATTGGACGAAAAGATTATCCAATCTTTAAATGATCGTCTAAAGCCGGCAACAGTTGTAAACATTTCTGTTGCCAAACTAACTGTTGGATCTAATGACTTGAGCGAAACGGACTTGAGAATAATAAAATGTCTCCTGATATCAGGTGCTAGAATAGAAATATCAGATATTGCCAAAGAAGTTGGCATCTCTGAAAAGACCACAACAAGACGCATCAATAGGATGAAGGAGATGCGTTTATTGGATTTCTCTCTTCAGTGCAGTCCAGCTGATATGATAGGGTATGTTCAATTTGTTATTACAATAACCGTTGCAAAATCCCATTATCACTATGTACTTGAACGTATGTACTCAGAATTTCAGGCAAATATCTTGTACAGTCCTAGTCTAATCGAACCGGAGAACCGGTCGACTTTTGTGCTCTTTGGCGAAAATGTGTTTGTGGTCGATCATGTTCTGGCTAGAGTGAACTCTTTTGCAGGTGTTGAAAACGCGGATGCATACATTCTTACCAAATTGCTATATTATGACGATTGGATAATGAAGGAAATTGATAACAGATTATTATTATCGCGCCCAGTTTTGCATAGATCTAGGTAAAACTAAACAGCAGTTTCTTCCCAAATGTTCAAATGCAGTATTGAAGATAATATGCTACAAAAAATATTCAGAAAGCATCGTTCTGACTAGTACTATTAATTCTCTTATCCAAATTTTATTAGTTAAATTGTCATATTTTATGACATGTTCGCTAGAATCAGCTGAAATGAGCGTTAATAGATTCTAGTGTTAGTTAGTAAGTATCAAGAAGACAACTGAAATATATGTTAAAAATACTTTAGCCTGAAATGAATATTCCACCAAAAATAGTCCAAGGCCCAGTCCTAGTAAAAATAACTACTATGGTGTTAACCATTCATTTACTCTACTTTTTTCAAAATCAAGTTTCTTTTGATAGAACTCTTCTGACGGCGCCACAAGCCTGGTAGTAGGACCTGCTTCATTATAAAAATCAGCGTCAATGTATCCTGCCTTCTTATCTCCAATTTCCATAAAACAATGGCCTTTTCCATCAAACTGGATGTGCGCTTTATCATAGTTCAGATAACTATTTTTGATCTCGTTGATAATTTGAAAACTGACTGCCTTTGCTTCTCCCTCTGCGAAAATTCCAGCTTTGGGGATGGTTGTGTTTTTATCAAGTCTAATCTCTGTTACGTCTCCTATTGCAAAGACATTGTTGTGTTTTGTCCTAAGTGAGAATTTATCGACGTTGATCCAACGTTGTTCCGCCTCCAACAGATCAGAATTCTTTATTACCGGGGGAATTTGATGAGGCGGAATTACTACTAGCACGTCATAGTTTGTCTTGTTACCATTTTCGAATTCGATTGTTTTTTTATCTAATACTTTTTTAATTTTGTGTGAAGTATGGAACTTGATATGGTTGTCATTTAGTAAGTTGACCACATTTTGACTCATTTGTGGTCCAGCTACAGGCAATGCAATAGGGGTTGGTACATACATATCTAACTCTATGGAATCTCTAGTTCCATTCTTAACTAAGATATCATTTAATAATAATGACACTTCATAAGGTGCTGGCGGGCATTTATATGGCAGATCAGCTATACAGACTACTATACGGCCTCTTTTTATAGAAAGTATTTTTTCCCGTAGACGTGTAGCTTGTTTGGAATCGTATGCATTAAAACAGCTTTCATCATTATTCTCAAAACCACTTATCCGCTCTGGTGCAAGTTCGGCACCTAAGGCAACAATCAAGTAATCACATTTTAGCTTATTGCTAGCCCTAGTAGTAACACTCTTTTCAGAGGCATCGATGCTTGTTATTTCATCGTTCAAAAATATGATACCCTTTTTCTGTAGATTATCTAAATCAACCTGAGAATCCTCTAATTTTCTGTTTCCACTTAGTATCCATAGATTCACAAGCCCCATCATAAAATATCGGCTTTTATCAACTAAAGTTATTACACATTCTTCCTTTCGTAGGCCCTTTCGTATCAAGTTGGCCGACACTAACCCTCCGAAACCTCCTCCTAAAATTAAGACCTGTTTTGCTGTAGCCATAAAGTAGAAAGGGAATGCTAGCTTTTAAGCACTATTTAGATCTAACTGTGCTCCCACCATTATGCATCCTTAGTTGATGCCTGGTACAACTTCATAAATGAATCAATCAACCAGCTCATTTTGGCAATCCCATTGATATTAGTCAAAACAGTTCCCCCTGATACTCCAGATCACTAAAATCAAGGGTATTTTTATACCCGCTTTCTCTCAATTGCTCGATTGTTTTGGATGAAAAGTCAAATATTTTGTTTGAAATAGTGTGTTCATCATTTCTGCGATTTACCCGTATAATCTTGCCTATTTCATACTGTCCTATTAGCATATCTGAATATTTTCTGGTTCGGAGGGCCAGGCCATGATTTATAGTATTTCTGTCCAATAGGGCATTTATGACATCGTCTTTTATTCCATGATCCTTTGCAATTTTGATCAAGTCTCTTGCTAAATCTACATAGTCAGAGACTAATAATAGAGCCTGTTCCTCACGTTCCGTTCTGTCCGAAAAATTGATATCAGCATTTCTATTTACAATCCCGTCTCGGTCCCAGGGAATTACATCTTGTTTAACAGGATGAACATTGACTATACCAATATTCAATCTTGGAACAGTATTTTTGAAACCCTTTCTCTTGAGCCAATAATTCCGATGTAGCAAAACGACCTGCGTAAGCGGAGTGTTGCTCATTATTCCGCCGTCCCAAAAGTACCGAACATTTGTTTCATAATCGGATGTAGCGTTATTGTAAGTTTCAACTTCTAGTCTGCTATAGCCAAAGTTAAGCGGTACAGATGCACTAGCAATAACTTGGTCAGCAGTAATACCATCGTTGTACCTTATGATATGAGTGAACCCCACTTCCTTTCCATCTTTTATAATATATTTTCCATACTCGGACTTTCTTGAACCATCCTCTTTTTCGTAGCTATCAAAAACAACAGGTACACCTTCTGCTACATCAACACTGACGAGTATGAGTCTCGGTTGTGTGAATGATGCTTTTTCGTCGAAAGTTGTTGCTATTGGAAATTTTGCAAATCTTTCTAGACTTCTCTTTAAAGGACCATTATCAAAGCGATACCAAATATTTGAAGGATCGAAAAATCTAGTATCAAGCTGTGGAAGCAATGGGGAAAACACGGTAGGTACTCCTATTGCTGAAAATTCTTTTGTTGTATAATATCGCCTTGCAGCCTCCCCACTAGCTATATTGCGATTAATTATAGTGTGTAGAAAATCCCACCAATTTGTAAAACCTGGGAGCTGATCCAAAGATGATTCCTTTGATAAATAATCCCAAAATTCTTTTAATCTTTCAGCAGAGCCATCCCATGTATTATGTTCTATGACATAACTTACTAGCACCGCTGAATTTATTGCACCAATAGAAGTTCCGGCTATAATATCGAGAAGTGGTTTATCTTTAAATCCTTTTTCCTTATCCATATTGGAGACATATTCATACAATGCTTGAAACACTCCTGCTTCGTATGCTCCGAGCGAGCCTCCACCTTGGAGGACTAATACCCTTTGGAAATCTGGTACTTGCACCATGTATTATGTAAGTCGTAAGAGAAATAATTATGTTTGACTACTGGAAAATATTGTTAATTGCAGCTATAGTGATTCAAAAGCCCCAGTTCTGGGAGAGTTCGAGGTGTTTTTACTCGTAGCTAGGAACACACGCTATTGGCTTGACAAATTTCAATTGTGATTAGAATATGCAACACAGGAGTCAGTCCAAATTGAGTTCACCCAGAACTTCGTAGATCAATTATAAACGTCTAGTTCTTTCAAATCTACCTACTGCATTCGTGCTTCTAGAATATATAATCAACTTAGATAGTTTTACGAATTCTGACGATATACACTTATATATTTTTGGCATTAAACACGTGTGAGGAATGTTTAAGATTATCTTCCCATCTGGTCGTAAGATAGTACCTGCACTAATGGTTGTAGATATGCAGAACGGGTTTGTTAGTAAAGAGGGCTCATATGATAAATTAGGAATGAACACTTCCAGTTACAGGGAGATAATCCCAAGACTCAAAGATTTAATCGAGTTTTGTAGGAGTAAGGATATTCCTATCTTTTATACAGAAGCGGTAAAGGAATCAAGCGGGATAGATGTTCTGACAAATATTCATAACTTTCTTCCTAAAACAAGACAAGAACGCTTGAAGTTCCCGATATGTATCAGAGGAACGTGGGATGGAGTTACTATTGACGAATTAAAACCTCAAGAACACGATCCTGTAGTTATAAAGAGGAGAGATTCTGCTTTTCAAGACACAGAACTACGAGTTTGGCTTCAGAGCCAAGGTATCAATTTGCTATTTTTCACGGGTATTGATACTTCAATTTGCGTCGAGACTTCGTTAAGGGACGCGTTTAATTTGGGCTATGATGTTGGATTGATTTCCGATGCTACAGCATCAGGTTTTCAGAAACATTATGAAACCACATTAGAAAGGGTAAGAGATTACTATGGATTAGTTATGAATATAGAAAGATTCAAAAAGGCAATTAATAATCTTGAAAAAATAAGAAAAGGCGAGATAGATTTGCATGATGTACCAGAAGAGACCCTCAATGCATTTTTAAACGAATTTAACCTATTGGATCCAAGAACATTTGTTCTCACAAAGATAGGCGCCTAGTTCTTTGCTTTTTTTGACGCAGTGCTGAGAAGAGACATGATGCAATAAATCAAAATATATTTTCATAAAATCCAATTTATGAAAAACATTTTAGTCTTTTTGGCTAGGATATGATTTGATTTGATATTACAATTCCATGCAGCATAACAGAGTCATTAGAGTTACCATATATAGAATACTACAAGTTCAGAGTAACCTATTAATTTAAATGAAGATAGAATTGTAAGACATAGTTTTCTCATCTTTTCTAATCTTCTTGTCACTATTTTATTCGTTAGTGGAGATTCTTTATCAATATCCTCGCATCGGATACCTTTGTGAGTATTTAACTTATATCTAATTATTGCAGTAACGGTTCATGGATGTTGAGGTAGAGAGCACCATCATCGTTTCAACAGTTCATTTGTTTTAACTTCTCCTTCTTTAATTGAACTTTCGATAGTCTCGGGCGAAAAATCTGCATTTTCATACATATGAGGATGTAGTTCGTCACGTGTTATGTAGATGATATCTTTTATTTCAGCTCCGTGTTCTTGCTTGTATTTTTTATATTTGCGGCGAATTTTCTTCAGTTGTTGTGGATTAACATCTATTTTTTCTATATTTTTTTCTAATAATTGATAGAGCTCTTCTATATATTCCAGATACCGAGTTATTACTTTAGACATAGTTACATTATTCTCAGTCTTATCAGAAAATATTATGTCTCTAGCTCTATGATAGACTTCTGGCAAATTCCTTGGTAATGCATTGACCCTTTTGGGATAATTTTCTACGATACCTATTCGTTTGTCATTCACTGGTGATGCATCGATAACCTCTCGTAAAGGTGTGTTACTCAGTAAACCGCCATCCCATGCAAAGACTCCGTCTTCTACCTCTACCCATGGAAAATTATACAATGGATAAGCAGACGTTGCAAGGATATGTTTCGATGTTATTTGTTGCTTAAAGCTGTCAAACGTGAGCGGTTCCGCGGTTAAAACATTTACTGCAGTCAAGATCAAACGTGTGTTAGGGTTTCCATTGGGTTTCAATTTATCATAATCAATGTACCTTTCTAAGGTTTTTACTAATGGTGAAAAATCGTACATATAGGTCCATTTTTGTGGCGCAAAATAATCTGGATCTGTTAGAATAGATTCCTCTCTCCATCGAGGTTTGAACATTTTATTATTTCCAAAAATAGCAGAGCTGTAGAATGATTTTAGCTGAGCCATCTTTATGGTATGCTCCTTTGTACTCAGTGTCTTGTGAGAATTATTTCTGTGCTGATCAGACGAGTATGGTGGGAGATTATAAAAATAATAACCTGATGAGACAAGCATATCTTCTACAAATTTGGGCAGGGATCTAGAAGAGGTTGGAAGAGCAACTTTATCTAAATCCACAAAACTTTGGGATAATTCCAACCAGAACTGCTCTAACATTTGTTCTGGATGTTTTTCATCCTTACTGCCAGCTATAATTGCAGCATTTATCCCCCCGATAGATGTTCCTGCAACAATATCAAGTTTTATGTTGTTATTCGCAAGTGCTTTGAACACTCCGCAGCCAAATGCTCCCAGGGAGCCACCACCTTGAAGTATTAGGACATTTTCGAGTTTGTTGTTGTATGCGGATGATGATGACGACACAGTGCTTCTATTGCTTTTACTATTGTCTTTGTTTGATGCAGTATTAGTGTGACCTTTAGTCATCATTTTTCATTAGTTGTTATCATTTTTTAATTCTATCGCCTCTGATTTTTTCTTTCCTTTTTGTCTTTATCTATTAATCTATCGGACATTTTCATTTACTCACATCTTCTAGATGCAATTATTCCTCACGATACCCCAATATCATAAGGAAATGTTACTCTTTCCGTTGTCTTGTTAGTATTTGCAAGAATTCTTTCCAATAATATGGTCTTATCTACTAGTCCTATTCCTATTGAGTAATGGCTTACGGCTGCACAATATAAAGACTGGAACTCATTAAAATTTGATGGCGAGCTGGATTTATCACTAATATTGTTTGTACGAAAATAACTATGATATGTGCCCAGGCGTTTTGTCTTGGTCAATCATTAATATTGTACTCATATTCTGTAATGAAGTTATCTTTTTAGCAGCATAGTTCATTCTATTCTTAAATATACAACCTATCATACTTTTTCAATTTACTATAATATTTTCATTTATCATTGGCATATCATTCAGAGTGCATCATAAAAATAAAACAAAAAGTTGCAAAGTGCCATATCGCAGAAGATTTTAGAGTACGTGAAAGATACTTCTTGGAACTTGGTATAGGAACAGGGCCGTCAGGCAGAACCATTGCTCAGCGACTGGCTGAAAACTCATTTATGGTACCCATTGAAAAATGATTTAGTAGGAGGGAACTGTGCTCATTCTTGCTATTATTCTTGGAGTACACTATGAACAAACGAAATCGTAATTGATCCTTCTCCTACTGCTGATGCAACACGTTTGATGCTGCCACCCCGCACATCACCCACCGCAAAAACACCTGGCAAACTGGTTTCAAGCAAATATGGTTGACGCATAAGAGGCCATCCTGCCGCGGTGAGGCTATCTGGTGATAGATCCGGACCTGTCTTTATAAAGCCTTTAGCGTCAAGTGCGATACAGCCATCGAGCCAACTAGTATTTGGATCGGCACCTGTCATGATGAATATATGTCTGATTTCATGTTTTTCAGTCTGTCCTGATTGAGTATTTCGCCAGTAAACAAATTCAAGGTGATCGCCTCCTTCAACGGCAATAATCTCTGTTTGTGGCAGTAATGTGATAGTAGGACTTTTTTCTATCCTGCGAATTAGATATCGCGACATACTCGCAGCTAAGCCCGTTGATCTGACTAGCATGTACACACACCTTGTAGTCTGTGCCAGAAAAACAGCAGCCTGACCCGCGGAATTTCCTCCACCAACTACAATTACTTCTTCTCCTCCGCATAACTGCGCTTCCACGAAGGTTGCACCATAATAAACGCCAGTGCCTTCAAATCGTGAAAGGTTTTCTAACGGTAGCTTTCGATATTGAGCACCGGTGGCAATCAAAACAGTGCGAGTAGATATCTTGGCATCATTCTCAAGCTCGATGACGTACGGTTTGCGGTCGCAAATAAGTCGTGTGGCCTTTGCAACAAGCATACCTGCACCAAACTTTTGAGCTTGAAGATATGCTCTAGCTGCTAGATCCTGGCCGGTAATCCCGGTGGGAAATCCCAAATAATTTTCGATTCTTGAGCTTGAACCAGCCTGGCCACCTGGTGAACTTGTCTCCAGCACAAGAACATCTAGTCCTTCTGAAGCGCCATATACTGCAGCCGCCAACCCTGATGGACCTGCGCCGATTATCGCAAGATCTCGGACATGGGTTTGGTCGACGGACTCATTGAAACCAAGGCAGTCTGCAATTTGTTGATTACTGGGATTTCGGAGCACCAGTTGGCCTCGACAGATCAATACTGGTATTTCACTGGTAAAAATTTTAAAACTGTCCAAGAGATTCTGAATGTCGGGGTCACGTTCTAGATCTATATAAGAATACGGATGCCCATTGCGCATAAGAAACTCTTTAATCCGCAGAGTACCTGCCGAATATGCTGATCCTACTAGGACAATGTCTCCAACACCAGCGGATATTAACTCTGCTCTACGAAGAATGAATGCCCTCATCAGTATATCGCTGAGCTCTGCATCAGTCTGTACCAATCCGCGTATTTGTTGGTGATCCAGTTCTATTACCTCACCCGGCTTTGTGACACGTGCCCGAACTAAAGATCGACGACCAGAGAGCATGTTAACCTCTCCTGTGAATTCACCAGGACCATGGACAGTAATAAGAGTCTCATGGGTCCCGAAGGGACGTACAATCTCGACCTCGCCTGCGGTTACGACAAAGAACGGTACTGCCGTATCTCCCTGCTCCAGTAGCACTTCACCAGGCTGCACTGAACGTACATGTCCATGTGCTGCAACGCGATTAATCTGAGCCTGTGTTAATGTTGGAAATATCTTATCGATACGAGAGCTAGTTAGAGGAAGTCCCCTACGTGCATTACTCATACTTGTCATTTCTAGTGCAGGTGATCCTCATAAATCATTACTCATCATTTCATCTTTATTTGACTAATCACACACCTATTTTTGGATTTGTTAGGAGTAGTCATATCAAAATCTTCCTCTATACAACGTGGCATATTAGTGAATCTTTATCGTTTTGAAGAATGAGGTATGAAGCAATGCAAATGTTCGCTGGTTATTAGACTCCAGGAACAAGTCCGATTTCAACAACCAGTTTATGACGAAAAATAAATTAAGGTCCCCGACATTCGATTTGACTTCTCAGTTAGATCTGTGCGGTGCCGCCATCGACAAAAAGCTCTATGTCTATAATGAAACGAGAATCATCTGATGCAAGAAACAGTGTATTGAAGCAAAGTTTGTATTATTCAAAAAAAAGTCCATCGATTACGCATATCAAATCATTGTAGCGATTAGACAATATTGAATACGGATAGATCAACTAATCAGTGATCTATCAGAGAAATGATAGATATGATTCAGGAACATCGACTCGATTATGTATTATCTGATAGAGACATTTTGTGACAGTCTAAATTCATTCAATTACATAAAGATAATTGAGGTAAAATTGTGTATTATTTGAATTTAAAAACAACGCAAATCGGAAATATTGAGATTTCGTTAACATACATACTTTTTTATTATTATTAGTTTATGCCTTGGATTTTCTTCGCTTCTCAATATTATGAAATATAGAGATACAGAGTTTGAAAGTGACATGTTTCAGCGCATAAATAGATGATACTTCCATTATGTTTCTAGGAGATTTAATAATTCGACATTCTAAAGTTTGATGATACCAGTACTAACTGAACTAAAAATATAGCTGATTTTGATGAATTTGATACTATCTATGAATATCATCAATTTGCACTGTTTAGAGGGTATTTCCTAGGCATCTGAATCACCGCTAGACCCTGCTTGGTGAACCAGCTAACCGAAATCCAGCGGCGATTGACATCCGGGTTCGTAGATCACTGTACTGATTATCATATATAATCAATTTAGGTAATATATTTGAGTTAGAGATTTGATAGTTGCTTTATTCTAGTTTCTACAACAGAGATAACAATACTATACTCATATGTAGACTTTCGAATGATGTTGTGGTTGTATAGTTTAGTAAGGTTTGCTCCTACAAAGTTGGATTCACAACTCTATTGAGATGTTTCCTGCCTCCTTTCAAGTTCTTGCAGTATTGCTGTTATAGCCACTAGTTGATCAGACAAGTGTGTTATTGCATCATCTTTCATTTTATCACGGTCCCTCATCGGTTGATTCAGTTGTTCTAATTCTTCTACCTTGCTTTGTATGTCCGCACCTCGTCTTTCTATTTGATGAACATTTAGAAATGTAAGATATGGTTCAATCCTTTTAAAATAATTCAGTTTTTTCTGATTCCTTTATGCTCCAATATGTAGGGCTGCTATGACCTATGAACCGTTCAGAATAATCGCCATAACCCAAGTCAGATATGGTGGTCTTTACAAACCGCCTGAAGGAATGAAGTATTATCTTTCTTCGCCTTTCATTGCATCCATCTTCCCTATCACCTTTGTTCATGCAGCCTAACGTCTTCCCAAAAGAACAGCAAAAATCTTTGTATAGAAATGCTGAAATAGGCATTTTTGTATTCTGATACACAGCAAATATCAGATCGGATTCTTTCTTGTCTGGAGTTCTGATCTCTGTGATTGTTTTTTCACTCAAGTTATCCTTGTGAGAAACTCTTCTTGTTCTGTATTTGTAACTCAGCCATGAGTTTAGCTGATGCGTTCCTTCTAGAGTATGGACTACTATTCAGTATGTTCTGGATTTGGTATAATCGCCTCTTACTAAGAGTTTGACCGGGCGAGACTTTAAATCTACATCTTTGATACAAATAGATAGCCCTTCTGTAGCACGCATTCCAGTTGCTGCAAGTAACAGTACATAGGTTTTAACTCTAATGTCAGAGCATTCGTTTAGGAAATCACTTATGTCTTCTTTTGACAATGCTTCTTTATTTTTTCTAGCTCCGTGGGGTAGTTTTACCTTTACCTTGAATATCCTAGGGCTAATGTCTACATCGTGGTACTCAAGGAAGTTCTTTACAGTTGCGATACGCTGATTCAAAGTAAGCGAAGTAATTACATGATTTTGTTGTAAATAGGCACTATAGCCATTCAAAACATCATATACATCCAAAATGCCTTCTCTAATCTTGATGACGATATTGTCTATCGATAGTGTGGGATATTCATTGACAATGAACTCCTGAAAATTAGTCATTCGTTTCCAGTACTCGCGAGCCGTAGATTTGCGCATTATACTGATGCTTTTGATATACTTGTTTACCATACCATCTATGTTTGTAGCGGTAGCGGTGTTTGAAAATACATCATGTCCTTTGTGTATTGTCTCTTTTGTGGTATTAGTGATGGTAGCCAGTAAATTATACTGTCAACAGGTTAGCTAATAACTTATTGCATCGCTTATATTTCATGCACAAGAAATGTTTCAATCGCTACTGAAGTACAAGCAATAGCTAAGGTAGCGAACGAATCTCCATCTCAAATAGCTTTGGATTGGATAAGACAGAGAAATAACGAACAGAAAGCCAAGGAAGCTATAATACCGATCATAGGAGCTAGAACCGAAGCTCAAACTATAGAGAACTTGGTTGTCTGGATTTTAAGTTAACGTAAGATCAGCTAAAGAGATCGGATGAGAAAAGTAATATACAATTGGGATTTCCACCTGATTTTATGTCTGAAGCAACTACCCTGACCTTTATGGATGGAAATGCTTTTTCGCTGATTGACAACCATATATCTGAAATATTAAAGTCGTATCGTTTATCTATAAATGCCACAAGCCAAAAATCTGGAAACTTCAGAGATGGAAGCCAGAATAGACTGGGCGATTGCTGATCTTGATTGGGACTAGAGGCCTAGGACGAGTCCGGTTTTCGTTAGTCACTAGAGTCCACGCAGTTTGGTCAGATAGTAGCAAGTGCGGGAAACTACACATCAATTCGCGTTAATACATTCTTAAATTTCTGTAATTGGAGACAAATATCTCATACTAATTGGTTCGCTTGACGAGGAGATCATACAAACACTTTTCCTTATAATGGAAGAATTTCCAATAAACTTAGACAGTAATTATTTTATATTCCATTCTTCTATAAATATGAGATGCTTATAGTAGACGATTACAGCGGCGATAGTATTGGTAAAGAATTCAATAATAATGGCAACAGTAAATTGATACATGAACATGACTATGAACCAATTAAAACTAAAGAAGGTAAACAGAAACCAATTATTTGTTTAACATGTGGTTTATTGTATTGCGAAATTTTCGGTAATCTTATAGTATCGACAACAATGTCCAATGATTGAAAAGTAATCCGTCATAGTGCTAAATTCACATTAATAAATAGCAAAGAATTGTAAACTTAACTGTGATGTATGATCACAAAAACTCTTGTGATGCCGCATATACTATAATAAACTTGGTATGTGCTTACTAATCTAATATTAAGAATTGATAAGGAAGTCAAATTGGTTTACTAGGTATTAATAGATATCACCTTGATTAATGATATCATGCACTATATTTCCAGACATTAATGACTGTATCGAGATAAACTTGATATAATTGCCTCAATACTAGTAACAGCTAGGACCACAGTAAGACATACAGATAATCTCAGAACTGCGTCAATAAGTCATATTCCCTTCAAACAATATTTGAAATTTTTACACAGGAAGTTACGTAAATTTAAAATTCAACTTAGAAAAAGTAGCAAAAAAATTGTATTCTCTTCAACCTTCTTTTAATGATATCAAGTTACCTTATAATTTCAAATCTTTGTCAAAGTTAGCCTAATAGTTATTGGTGGAAAGACAAGCTACGCAAAGTCACCTCAGTCCATAACTATCGTTCCTACTGTATCTGTGAGGGCTTCACTAATGGCATCATCTATCAATAAAATTTGAAATAATTCTCCCAAATATATTATCTAAATTGATTGTAAACAGTAGTTAATACATCACTTTGCAATCATGAACATTGATCGTCGCTAGACTCGATTTCGGCTAGACGTCTCACCTAGCAGAGTTTAGCGACGATACTGGTCAGAGAAACAGTCTATTTGCAATTTAAATTGTAGATATCTATAGATAGTATCAAATTCATCAAAATCAGCTATATTTTTAGTTCAGTCAGTACTGGTATCATCAAACTTTAGAATGTCGAATTATGAGTCTGCATGAAATATAATGAATAAGTGCTTGCTATTTACGCGCTGAAACAAGATACCTTACAAATCAAATCAATTGGGATTGAGATCAAATGTACGGAATGACATCTAACAAAGTTGATAAAAAGTGCTTTCTTTCGTGAATGATCCACTCATTCAATATCTTAAGAACAGTAAATAAGTAGAACATCAGATTTGATACTAACAAATGGTTTTAAACATGCTCCTCCAAGATTTCATGTACTCATTATATGTATTAAATCATATTTCGTTATAAACTTGCCATAATTTTATTCCCGATTTGAATAAATTGTTATTTTCATCGTTGTTGAAAGAAGTAGATGATATTCTTTATTCAATTCATCAATGAATCCAACTGATTCGCCTAACCTATTTAGATTAGTGAATGGTTTGTATTTAGGGCTCTTAGACTTAGCATTGTATAGTAATAATAAGCATAACATCTTTGTAATGTCAAAGCTTATTAGTAATACTTAGTCATATTTAGAATGCCAGCAAGCAAAAGGATACATTCACGTCATAAGTCTGAGACAAACACAACTAGACAAAAGCGTGAGAGGGGTTTTAGGAGCCATGGGTATTAGAGCTCTTGTTGCGACCAATACTACAAGGCTGCTATTTTGTCTCCTGTGTTGATTCCTCTACTTGCTGGAACTCTGCGGTTAACTTGTAACAGTTAGTTAGCAACTGATCACTTATTCAGGGTAAAAAAACATTGCGCTATAAATATTATAGAAAAAGATTCTTTTATTCTCTTTTATTGGACATTCCAGTTCTACGTACTGGCGCAAAAAAGTATTCTGATAAGGCTGAGATATTCCGTAAAGTCGAGCCTACCGCCGTCAATGTGCATAGTTGAAGATATTAATGGTTTACAGGCTTTGGCATATAGCTTTTTGCAAATAACAATATGTGCACGGTCTGGAGCCAACTAGCAGATATAAGAACACCTCCAATAGTTACAACAGACTTTCTCTACATAAGATTCATTGGAGATAGAACAATACAAGAAAAGGATTTTGGTAAGATACAAAAAGATAGGGTTTCAGAAATGAAAAAATGGGCTAGATTTGTAAAAAAAGCCGAAGAAGAGCAGCGAGACAGATTAAACCTAGCGATTGTAGCAGCAAACAATCATTATGCTGGATTCGGCCCTGGAACAGCTAACACCTTCAGGCAAATGTTGGATTTATCAGAGGTAACATGGAATAATGTTAATGTGCCACAAGATGAAAAGGGGATATCTAGCAACACGAAACAAACTAGTCTATCAGATTTTCTGAAATGAGTCAGAATTGGGTCTCCTGGTTGCAGAATGAGCAATGTTCTAATTAGATTAAGATGCTAAGCTCCTACGCTACTAATCTAATTCTGCTAGTAATCTATTAATTAAATATTATATTGATACTGGCTTTTCGATAAAACATCCAAAGCTTACATTCTGGTATACATCCCTTAAAGCTTGGATATTTACTCGTGACGCAGACATATAGTATATTCTGATGTTGATATCCAATTCCAATATCTTTTCACATAACTGAAAGCCATTCATTTGTGGCATATAAATATCAGTTAGAAGAAGATCATAAAAATGTGGTTTGAATTCTTTTATTACGAATAAAGGATCGTTATAAGGGTATACTTCAAACCTTTTCTTCTTATCACCGTGATCATAATAACGACCGTCTAAACCTGCTTTGAAGGTTAATGTTATATCTGGATCATCGTCTAAAAGAAGTATTCT
>JARBAU010000313.1 GCA_029237525.1 Nitrososphaerales archaeon
ATTCATATAGGAGTCAACATTGCTCATTTTTCCGCGATATTCTATTTCATTTTTGAGCCTAACTGCTACTCTGCGGTTTATAGATCGCTGAAGTGCGGATAATGGTCTTTTTGGTTGGTGCTGCGACGGCGAAGACGACAAATCAATTAATCCCTGTAAAATTCAAAACATAGCCGCCAGAATAAAAATCTTCGCTTATCTGGGAATAATTTTCATATCAATGTTTATAGGCATTATCTTTGCGCAAATCAACTTAAAATTGAGTTATTCCTTTTAGATCCAACAAAGAAACTCTTTGTAACCCTAGCACCATACGCTGGTAGACGAGAAATCACTATTTTTGGATTTAGTCTGCTTTCAAATTCAATGTGTGATTCATGTCCTAAAAAATTTGTCTTGTTAAATCAATTTATCACTCTAAAAATGAAGAAACATTCAAGATGAGAGGGTTGTGAATTTAATCATAATTCTCTCCATAATGCCTTGGTTTTTGCTAACAAAATGAATGCAATCAAGTAAACTAGCTGTACCAGTAAACCCATAGAAACTGACCATTCCTTTGGCGTATGAAGCCCCATAATTGATTGAAATATTAGGGAAGCATGAGTAGTTGGGACCGCATAAGCGACGTATTGTAAATTTAGAGGAAGTCTTGTTATTGAGTAGTAAACAGGGGGCAGAACTGCCAGTATTACATTTACAAAAGAAATAATCTGAGTCGCATTTCTGAGGTGCAGCATATGTGAAGACAGAAAAAATCCAATCGCAGACATTGATCCCCAAACTAGAAAGACAGTTGATATTAGCAGCGGCAGGTCACTTAATGAGGTTCCATAATGGATCACAAGAAATGCAAGCACAGCTAATGCAGGTAGCCCAAAGAGGAGTTCTGAAAGGGCAAGGCCAGTCATATAAGTTAGGGAAGACACCGGTGAGGCAACAAACATATCCTGTATCTTATACTCGGTTTTGTAAAAAGAAATGTCTTGGCCCAAAGACAGACCATATCCAACTAGGGACATCACTAGACTTCCTGCAAGCGCAAACTGGACATACTGGCCGTTGCTAACTACAAATAGCACAAAAAGGAGTGAAAAGGGGCTCAAAGCTGAAAAGACCATCGACATAGGATTTCTTCGTAGCCAAAGAACACCAGTTAGGTACGCTATGATTACCACTTGTTTACCTGCAAATAATAAATTGAATTTATGATGAATTATAATGAAATCTAATTCTAAAGGCCTTTTAAGGCTTTCAGAAATGGTTGAATTAGCACCTGAAAGATTTGAGGATAACATTCCAGTTTTGCTCCTCAGATTTTTATTATTGTTAATTCTGTAGGATATTGTATTCGTGTTAGGATAGATCATTTTTATTACGTTAGTTCATGCTAGTAATGAGACCGCGAATTTGATAATAGTAAAACTTTGGTTCAAAGTATTGTTCTGCCTTATATTCATATTTACTCTAATTTTGTATAGTATGCCCCAATATCACGCTATGGCTGCTTTGAAAAGTCAGTCTTCTAATACATCATCTGATCAAGATACTAATATCTATAATAACCAAAAATACGGAATTAAAATAAAATATCCGCACAATTGGAGTTCAGTAGAAAATGTTGGAAACATCTCCAATCACTCAATTGTAGTAAATTTATATACATACGGGTATAGCAATATATCAGCATATACACAAAATGTTAATCTAGTAATTGGTCAGCTCTCTAACAATAAGACTTCACTTCAGAATTATACCAAAGCAGGTATCGCTTTACTGGCACATCAATTCAATAACTTTACTTTGGATCAAGTAAATAAGACTACTCTATCAGGTAGCCCAGCAAGTGAGATAATTTACACACTAAACGACGGCCAAACATCGGTAAAGCAAATGCAAGTTTGGACACTAAAAGATGGTAAGGATTATATTCTTACATATTCAGCTGCTCCTTCGAGTCGATTTGATATATCAAATGCAAAAAAAATATTTGATTCATTTGTGATATCAAAGTAGATTTGAATATACAAAAGGGAAAATATTGATAGGTAACTCTAGGCTAACTATATTACCAGTTTTGTTAAATTGAGCTAAAGGAATTGAATATTCAAGAATATTTTGGTATCATGCTTTCGATCCTTAGAGAACATATTTATAATAATGTATAAGATTAGACATAAGTGAAGAATCCTTCCCGACTTGCTTTATTTATAAGTCTTTACTTTATTTTCTCGAACATTTTTGCCACCGGTGGTTTGATAGATGCAAAATCATCGATCTTTATACAGAATATCCCTAAAAACGATCCGTGGATTAACTTACCATTATCTTTTCAACATTATTTAACTTCAGGACTAACTTTCATGATCCCATCCAAACTAGCTTGCAGCGACAGTTTATTAGATAATGTGGTTATGCTACCTTCAGTTATCAATATCTATTCAAAAATAGTCAAGCCAGAAGTGGAGCTAAGACTACCTAACCATATTCCTTTACAAGTACCATACCATCATTATATAGTCGAAGCCAGTAATGGACCGGACTTGTTAGCCGCTGACATTTCCTGTATTGATCCCTATAGTAATACTAATCAAAATTTGAGAGAATTTAGCTTTCAAAACGTTGCTATCACCAATCAATCAGAGAAATTGCCTTATGTGGTACAGCTTTCTGAAATAGGTCCCAATATCGGCGCATTGGCTGCAATGGGAACTGACGGTGCAATTCTAAATGGTACAAACGTTAGATCAGAAAGTAACATAATTCCGAATTCTTATTATGATGTACGAGGGGTTAATATTGGGGCCTTGGCGGCAGTGGCAGCAAATAAAGCGATTATTGATGCTACTATAACTCAGCTAAATGGTTCTGCAATTACCATCAATGTTGCAAATAATACAATTCAAAAAGGTAACAATCAAAGCATTAGTATTACATTGATGGACAAATTAACGAAAAAGGGCTTACAAAATTCAAGCATAGATGGATGGATAACTGATTCGTCAGGAATATCAATGGATTTTTTTTCTGGTTTGACTAATAGTTCTGGGATGATGTCTAGCTCTTTGAAAATTGGTATTGATGCTACTCCAGGAAAAGCTACAGTATTTGTTGAAGCTTACCACAGAGGATATCAAAGATCGGCAAAGCCTGCTTCCTTTCAAATTACGCCATAAATGTTATGCGGAGCTAGATACCAAATGAAGTACTATGTAAGTCATACCAATCTGGGGTGCAGTCAAACAGAATCTAGCACTAAATTCGCATAGTAGTCGCAGGACTTCATCCAACTGACGATTGATTCACGGCAGAGGCAGCTATGGTAATAATACGATCATTTGCGATAAGATCACAACCATGCTCACGAAAATGTATTCCTGTATAAAGATTGAACTCAAAGAATGTCGACAAGTCATTACATAATTGCCATTGCAACCATTCCTAATATTTCAAACACTTTCTTCATAACAATCTCGAAGGACTTTACCAGTGCAAGTCTCAAAACAACTTTTTCTGGATTTGGCTCCCGTAATACAGGTGTTTTTTCGTAGAAAAGGTTGAATTTCACTGCTAGTTTATATGCATATCTTGCTAATATTTTCGGGTTTAAATTTTTAGCTGCATCCTCTATAATCATGTCAAGTTTTGAAATCTCCAACAGTAACGAAGTCTCTGACTCGTCTGACAATAGTGAAAAGTTAATATTCGATATTTCCACACGAGATTTTTCTAAAATCCTTTGGGATCTCGCATATGCATACTGTAAGTACGGTCCAGTATCACCTTCAAGACTAAGTGATTCGGTTATATCAAAGGTAATCATCTTGTCAAGATCCTGTTTAATGAGATTGTATCTCATTGCAGATATTGCAATGTCTTCAGCACTTGCCCGCAGTAAAGTCTCTTCAGAGTGATCCCGTCGCTTCTTTATCTCTTCTAATGCCTTTGTATGCAGTATGTCAAGTACATAGTCTGCGTAAACAACCACCCCCTTTCTTCCAGACATATGAGCGAAATCCTTTTTCCCTATATCAAGACCGAGCATTTTGGCGGTGTTAGAACTTAAAGTCACAGGTTCATAAGCTAGGTGCTTATACTCTTTTGTGTCAGTTCCCATTAACTTGAAGATCACATAAGAGACCAAGTCCTGCAATTTAGACTGTCTTGAATCAATTATAGTAACCGCTACTTCTGCAGAATTAAATTTCGGATGATCTCCAGAATAAGATTTTGCATCTAGTGTAGTGGCCCACAGGATAGAATTATCCCATTGATCAGAAAATTTGTAATAATGTGAGTAGTCAGGAATTAATCCTAGCTTCCACAAAGCATATGGAATATCTTTCGCAATATACGTTGCAGTTCCGTCGCTCCTCACTACGATTTTATCATCAGTCACTTTGCTCCTAATTATCCAACAGTCCTTGTTCTTACCTTCAGTTTCTAAAACAAGAACTCCCTTTTTCTTCAGTATTTCAAAAGTCTTATTCCATTGGTTTGATGCAAGTATATGAGATTCGAAATTAAGTAGATCGTAGTGAGCCCTTAATCTCCAACAAGTCTTCAGCTGTTCTGCCAAAACTCTACGGCTAATATGAGATGCTAGTTTCGAAACATCAGATTGTCCTAATTCTATCTCTTTCAATACAAATCTTCTCTTTTCTGCTAGATCCTTATCATTGGTATACAATTCATTGACTTTCGAATAAACCTCGTCACCACAATAAATATCAAATTTCTGAGATCTGTTAGAGTCTATAGGAAAGCCGGCGAAAAGGAATCCAACAACTAGATCAGCTACCTGAAGACCAGAATCATCAACGTAGTTCAACACTATCGGATTGTGATTAGTCATTCGTAACAGTCTATATAATGTATCCCCGATTACAAGATTTCGAACATGCCCAATGTGTAATGCTTTATTGGGGTTTACGCTCGTATGTTCTATTATGACAGATTTTCCATTCCCAATATTGGATTCGGCGAAATGAGGATTACTCAATATCTCAGTCAGTGTGGAAGACGCGATATTTGTTGCATTCAATTTAAAGTTAATGTAGCCTGCTGGATGCGGATACGCGGATTCAATTAACGACGATCTTCTAGCTGATTTGGAATCATCTATATATAACTTGATTCGGTTTTCAACAAAATCTCTGGCGATATCATTCGGCTTCCTACTGGTCTTTTTGGCAATTAGAAAAGCTACGTTAGTGGTTATATCTCCGAATTCTGTTTTAGTAGTCTGCATGACATCGTACTTCACTCCATCAATGCCTAAAGTTTTGAGAATGTTAGCAATTAACCTGCATATTTCTTCAATCCCTGCTCTAAACGTCATTTTTTAGTCTCAGACCCAAATGCCTGTAGGTGATCAGATTTAATGCTTCGATTAGCCCTCTACCTTGCTTGCCATTTACAACATAATTTGCAACAGATTTTACATTATCTGCCGCTTGACCTAAAGCTACACTTATCTTACATTTTTCAAATAGTGGAACATCTGTTTCACTATCCCCTATTGCCACCGTTTCCTCAGGTTTTCCTCCAAGGATTCGCAGAGCCTCCATCAGGCCGGTACCCTTATCTATACCCTTTTCATTAATATGGAAGGCATACAAACTGTCAACTAGCTTCAAATTCAGATTGTATCTATCAAGTAACTCTTGGCCTTGTTTTATATCAAATGTTCGAAGTAAAACCACCTCTGTACGTCTCTCAAATACCGGTTTGATTTCCACGCCCTCAAGATTGCGATGCAATAATTCATATCCGCTCTCGCATATACCTTTGTCTGCTAATAGAATATGTTGATGAGGTGCAAGCATTACCACTCCACCATTTTCACCAACAGATAATTTTGTTGTTCCACCGAAACTTGCGATAATATATGCTTCCTCAGAGGATCTACCGGTAACATAGATAATTTTATAACCAAGATTTTCAAGATATCTCAAGGTGGCAAGGGCAGGTAAGTGGATGATGCCTCCACCATTTTCTGTTAGTGTGCCATCTATATCAACTGCAAAATATTTTATTGATACCAAACAGTATCCGTAGAC
>JARBAU010000314.1 GCA_029237525.1 Nitrososphaerales archaeon
ATCCATCACCAGTCCAAATATTACCTTTGAAACTTCCTAAGGCCAATACGTTCAAACCGTCAAGTGGAATATCACCATAGTTACCTTTCTTGATATGATATGCCAATATACCGTCGCACTCCTCATATGTTGGAGCTTGAGCAAATTCGCAAGGACACGGTATATTACATCTGCAGACATCAAACCAGTCTCCAGAAGCCTTCCATTTGGGAATAGTGTTAGTATTTGTGGTATTGGTAGTTGTTGCTGTGGATGAAGCTGTAGCTGTTGCAGCCATATCATCTTATAATTTTTCTGATATTTTAGCTTTGTATCTGCTTTCTCTTGCTATTGATCTTCTTCCAATATTATGGATGGTATCAAGGAATCAAACAAGTCTAAGTATAATAATGAAGATCATCTAGAAGCGCAAGGAGGAAAAACCTGAGAAACAACATCCGCAACAATTAATCACATTTTGAAAAGGGGCCTGATAACTATGATTATAATGTGTATGGTAATATAATGTTCGCTACACCATTAATGCTTATTATTAATATTTTACAATCTATTTAATGGTTGAAGGTATTGCAATAGGATTTTCTGACATGCTAAGTATAGCGCAAACAATTGGAATAGTGGGAACGATGGTATTGACGCTTTTTTTCTCAAAGAAGCAAATACAGAGTTTGTCAATTGATACACAAACTAGAGGTCTTAACGACTTGGGCGAAAAATATCTCAAGATGGTAGAGCGCGCTATCGAAGATCCATCGATACGAAGAGTGATAGATAGTGAAACGAATGTTTCACAAGAGGGAGCATACTCGTTTTATATATTGTGGATATGTTCCCATGCATATGCGATGCATAAAAGAAATATACTCGATGATAATGAATGGGCGGGTTGGGTGCAATGGATGAGACATATCTTTCGAAGAGGAACTATCAAAGAAACATGGAGACAAATAGAGACGGACAAATGGTTTAGTCCAGATTTTCAGAACTTTATAGATACAGAGATAATATTTGGAGCAAAACTTACCTGATAGATTTCATTAATAAAAAGTATTACATAATGGCTAAAGATAAGCTGTCATTATACTCATACTACAAATGACATTAAAATCTCAGAAAAGGTTTACCTTATACAAAGCACAACTATAATCCAGTCTATTTAAAATGCTGCCAAACAAGTCACTTTAGATTTTTAGACATCAAACAACATACATATAAGATTCGAAAATGAAGGTAGGTTACTGCTTTAATATTATCATTGGATTACTACATAAAGTGACAATTGAAAAACCAATATCGACTATCAAAAATTGTCGTGATAACCACTTGTTCCAAATATAATAATAATTCATTACATCATGATAAGCACAGGCACCTGTGAGTTAGAAATGCCACTAGTTTAGATATTATTGAATTCTTTCTTAGGCTATGCCAATGACTTGGTTATTTGTATTTGTCTACTTCAAATGCGTGGACATAACCTTCACACATAAACTAATATATAACTCGTTCAGCCAAAAATTGTTTCATTAGGCTGACACTAATATCTAAATCCTCTTCTAATGGGAAATGCCCGGTATTTAATAAATGAACTCCGACATCTTTAATGTCCTTCTGAAATGCTAATGCACCCTGTGGTCCAAAGAAAATATCATTTTTCCCCCACGCAACTAAAGTTGGAGGCTGATATGTTTTAAAGTATTGCTGCCATATAGCGTATTGTTTCAAATTATTTTGGTAGTCGTAGAATAATGCAAGTTGTATTTCTTTATTGCCTGGACGATCCAATACAAACTGATCGATATTCCATGAATCTGGACTGATTACTGTAGGATTACGAGTCCCATTCACATATTGATATTTTGTAAAGTCTAAAGTAAGAAGGCTTCTTAACTTTTCCTTATTTTCTTCGGTGGGATGTTGCCAATATGCGCGTATTGGATCCCAGGCTGGTTGCAGTCCTTCTTCATATGCATTACCATTCTGAGTAATAATTGCTTGTATTCGCTCAGGATATTGAACTGCTAATCTGAATCCAACAGGAGCGCCATAGTCATGAACATAAATACTATATTTGTCTAATTTTATTTCTTCAACAAAATTGTTTATTACATTAGCCAGGTTGTCAAATGTGTATTCAAACTCATTCATTGGAAGTTGGTCACTGTTTCCAAATCCAGGATAGTCAGGAGCAATAATATTATATTCATCTGCAAGCTCTCTGATTAGATTTCGAAACATATGTGATGAAGACGGGAAACCATGAAGAAGTAAAATAGTTGGCTTTTTCATATTTTCTGCTTGTCGGTAAAAAATATTGACGCCACTTACTTTGACAGTTTTGTATTGTATGATCATTGTAAAATGCGTATGTGATGAAAGTATATAAATTGCCTCCACGTCTACTACATGCTTATAACAAGATACTGATCCATCTTCTCAAACATAATACGGAAGTTTCTTGTGCTGCTCATATATCTGCAAGGTGAATCATGTAGCCAAAGGTTAGTTCTTAATAGTAAAGATTTGCCAACTATACTTATTACTTGACTTGTTACTTGACCTTCATGTTTTGAACTTAGCTTCACAATTCAAGCAATTAGATCAAATATCAATTGATGCTTAGTATTTGAAAATGCATAATGCTAAGCTTTAAGACTAGATAATACATTATTTGAGATAATGTTGCATGCGACATCGAAGAAGGAAGACGGAAAAGTTGCAACTTTATTAGCACAGTCAATGAATGAGACCGAGATAGCACTGAACCGAACGTAGACCAATAAATTATTACTAGAGGTATCAAAATATTGATTGTTTTTGTCTGTTTGTTTGTTTTGATTAATTGATTAATTGCGTAGAGAATTGGATAAGCCTGTTTGTTGGCTAACATATTAGATAAATTAGGAATATCATGGCAGACAAGATGTCAAAAATGACTTCTACTGCATCATTATATTTATTAACATAGTTTATTACCTTGTTTCTTAAATGAAAGAAAAATTACAAAATTCCAATATATACTGGAGTTGTGGGTTTATAATACTTCTTATATTCTCTGCACTGGGAGTTTTCTCTCTGTCATCCACGACGAATACTGTCAAGGCAATAAATAATCAAACAGTCCCGACGGTTCTGAACACTCATCAAGTCCTTCCACTAGGACTTGCTCAACAGTTAGCTACGGCCACACAAACCTACTGTAAAGATAAAGGCTATTCTGTCACCATTTCTGTGTTGAACCGCGACGGAGTTGATATTTTGCTTGCTAGGGGCGACGGAACAACTGGTGCCACAGTCGAGGTTGCACGACAAAAAGCATACGCTGCTGCCGGCTTCCAGTCACCGACATCGGCAATGGAAGAACGAGCCAAGACTGCCAATCCTGGGATAATAGCAATCGATCGATTCGCAGTCCTACCCGGTGGCCTTCCCATCAAAGCAGGTGGAGAACTGGTCGGTGGTATCGGCGTAAGTGGTGCGCCTAGTGGAACAATCGATGAGCAGTGTGCCAAAGCAGGACTTGCAGCTATCGCCTCAAGCCTATCCAATACAAATACAAGCAATAGAACAAACATCAATAACAATTCATCTGGCATCAAGGCTGGTTAGAACTCTAAGTACTTGACCTACTTACTCACGATCTACTGCCATCTATATCCACTCCTTACATAAAGCTCGAATACTAAGTAAGAATAAGAACCCAGAACATAACTCTCTTGTCAAGCCCAATTATGATTAATGATTCTCAAGAGAGTCCTTAGATCATTTCAAAAAACTGAAAGACTAGTTTGTTTTGTGTTACTAGATACATTTTCTCCAGTATCTGGAATCTCGACTTAGTTCCATGTTATTTCTGGCAAATCCAAGATTTTCCTGAATGTATTAGCAG
>JARBAU010000315.1 GCA_029237525.1 Nitrososphaerales archaeon
TAGGTTACCGACAATGGCTCAGTTGTGGTTGAACAGTTATAAATTAGACTGATTTGAAATTGATGTGCAAATTAATTCCTGCATGTAGAGTTTTTATTAATAAGATAATAACGTATATCTTATTAGTAATCAAAAGACATAATCTAGATGTTATCTTTTGCTAAATTATGAAAGCAATAATTAGTGTAGCTACTCTTATAAGAGTACATATGCATCTATCTTTGATATGACTAACACAACAAAAATGACTAAGAATAAAAGCGGCATTAGTTATTGGTAGTTCATCTCGCATAGGCCTTGAGACGGCGTTACTGTTTGTGAGGACTGTGTTTGATAAGTTTGCGGTACATGGTTGGCGATAACGCTTTTGCACTGAGTGATGCTAGAAAGAACTGCACAGATAAGGACTATGAAAAGATAATTATGAGAAAATCTATTAAAATAATTGGAATGAAAGAGGAAGATAATTGCTATTATGAAATGAGATTGCAATGAGTATTTGGATCGATCGACTTTGATATTCATATTAGTAAAGTTTGTAATAGATAGCGAAATAGTGAATGACGTCTAAAGCAGCCTTTCAATCTTTTTTGTCGCTATTTTCAGACCGGGTTAGATACCAACTATACTTATGGATTAAAACTGAGCATTCCAAGCAGATAGTATTGTATTTTATATAATAGCCAATATCATCTGTCACATGATTTAGTCAATGAGCTATTTTAGACTGGACTATGCAAACACTATGACTACGGCTTTTCTTATTTAGGTAAAATTCCAGCCAGTACGAAATAGGAAAGTGTCAAAATCACGATTTCATTTTGACATAAACCGTTGTGGATAACTGTCAAAGGTAAATTGGTTAATATATCATTGGCAGTATAGTTAAGATCCAATCCACAACGATTAGATAACGTTTACATAATTTCTAATTAATACAACTTATTTTCTTATCGCAGATTCTCACAAACAAGAATCGCACCACCATTGGGAGACCCCATACAGAGTATCTATACAATATAGACAACTGCAGATTTATTTATAAATGGTCTATCTAATCTCATCAGATATTGCTACTGTATTATTGTTCTATTATGGTCAGACACTTCAAATTATTCTAGCGGGGGGATTTTTGGTTATCACTTAATCAATCACAAGTATTTCAAATGCGAAAGCCAATGACACGAATTCAGATTCCTGATGTTGCTCTGGTTATCATTCAGATAAAGGCATATCAGAGTGGATTCTGACAAAGTAGGGTATTGTTAGTGCCAATAACAAAGGTGAATGCCAATTCGACAAGGACGATGTTGGAGTATCATATGCTCAAGACAATTCTATAAATACACTAGCTAGAAAATGTAAGGGAAGAAATTGGTAAGACGTCAACAATAAAAATAACAGTTGTGGTAACGAATACAATCACCACTGAGATATATAAAATATAGAGTCTTTTACCAAGAATATTGTTTATTAGTTAGTCTTCTATTCCTTAATTACATATTGATATACAAGACAAAACGTACTTCAATAAAATCAGTTTTAGGTCTTACTGCGTTGTTGATATTAGCAGCCATCATAGCGACAACAAATTCCATTCAAATAACGCTAGCACAACCAATTATGGATGCGAATAGTATGGGTACGGCGAACGGCGGCACTGGAATGAATTTCAATCCATTAAGCATGGCAAACAACATGCTCAATGCGTCGTCTATATATGGTTCTGTCGGTATTAGCACTGTCAACGGAGTAAAAGTGACATCAATTAATCTTTTAGGGAATAATGAAATATCTGTAACTTTGAAGCATTTGGCACCTTCAGTTAATGATGTAAATGCAAACACCATGTCGTCACCACCTCGTGTTACAGTGACTGCAATAAGAGCACCAATGAATCTTAAAGATCTCATGACATTAGCTTCTGAATCTGGCAAGATGATGACACATAATACTAACAATACAATGATTAACCCAATGATGATGGGTGGGCCTATGCAAGGATTTGGAGGATTTGGAGGAGGAGCAAATAATGACACAAACAAAGTTAATCCATTCTCTTTACTAACTGCTCTTCAAATTGGTAGTAGTAGTACAGCGGCTAATGCCAACTGGAATTTACCACAAGTGGTTAGAATGGGATTGACAGGTATGCTGGGAACTACAAATACTAATGATTCCACAGCAGCTACTGCCGATTTCGTCATTGTAACGGTAATTCCCTACACAGGGAAGATATAATACTTGTATGTCTTTACTAGTTGTGCCATTTTCTAGCTGAGAAGGTTGCCAGATAAAATTATGTTGGATTATAAGTACGTCTGTATAAAAAATCATCATGTTTATGTGACTTGAATCTAGAAAAGTCCTTCCTACCAAATCCTCCGATCAAGTTTTTTCTCATATTCTATGCATCTGAAATTGCATCTATTTTCTTTCTAACGTCAGCTATAATAGTAATAATAATAATATAGTAATAATATGAGACATAGTGACCCAGTTATGTCAGAGTCTACAGTTAACCATCAAATGTGAAAGTCCTTGCTGATTGCTTATACTTTAAGTATTTTATCTAACCAATCAAGTATTCGCTGGTTACATATTGCCAGAGCACCACTTTGGCAGTGTTCCTCTGCACCCTCTTGTTCTGTAAATCTGATGTAGCTTTTGGAACATGTTAGTGCATCGTATACTATTTTTGGCTGACCAGGAAAAGAGTCGTCATTTTCTGCATCAAGTACCTGTGTAGGACACCTGATATTCTGAACTATATCTTTTATTGTATAATCCTTGGAACCTTGGGTGAGTTCGTAAGTAGTGAAGACCAGTGGTCCACATCCCATTGCTGCAAGTTGAATCTTACATTAGAATCAGACTCCAGTCTAGTACCATTTTAACTGCTTTTGAATCACCATTTTGTATTGCGACTAGCAATGGCTTGGGAAATCCTGACGCAATAGCCTCGTAGCCATCATAAACACCATTGTATAATATGCATGCTGCAATGCGATGTTCAAAGGCAGTTGCTCTAGCTGCTAGATAACTCCCATGCTTGTTCCCATTAACGCAACAGACGTCAGATCACATTGGTCTACACGATTCTCACTAACAAAGTCAATCATATCTAAATGGTAACCACCTTTTCCCAATCATATCTAAATGGAATCTTCTATTTACGCATCACTCCTCAGTACTATCTCTATTCAATGAGACATATTCCTTGATTTTCTCTAACCCTTTAAAGATTCCCTCAACAGCAAAAACAGAGGGAGCTTTTGTTGTAGGTAGTTCACCGCAACAACTTTCTTCA